>NZ_ALAS01000226.1 GCF_000290615.1 Heyndrickxia coagulans DSM 1 = ATCC 7050 | reverse complement strand
AAAATCAGCATGGACGGCAAAAAAAGAGCCCTTGACAATATCATTACCGAAAGGCTTTGGCGAACCATCAAGTATGAGGAAGTATATTTAAAAGAATACAATTCCCCTAGAGAAGCAAGGAAAGAGATTGGTAACTTTATACAATTCTATAATCACGAAAGACTCCATCAGGCCCTGGGCTATAAGACTCCTGCCTCCGTTTATGGCCTTTGAGTGATTCATCCTTCGGGTAGAGGATACTTCTCCGGGGGTGTTGTGTCAAGGGTTCGGCAAAGCCCTCGCTACACTCGCCCTTGACACAACACCCCCGGAGAAGGAAAAATAAAGCAGGATGAATCACTCCAAAAAATGTGAACTGTCCACTAACTGCCTCCAATGAGCATCCTCACGCTCTATTAGTCAGTATCTGTTTTTCAGATTCTGACCCACCTTAAAAATTTTAAATTTGTGTCTTGACGATGGGGTCCACCTT
>NZ_ALAS01000225.1 GCF_000290615.1 Heyndrickxia coagulans DSM 1 = ATCC 7050 | reverse complement strand
AAAAAAAGAGTCAAAAACAAAACGGGAAAACCGGGAGTTGACAGACAGAATACGAAAAATCCATACGGAAAGCAAGCAGAGGTACGGAGCGCCGAAGATCCGCCATATGCTTGAAAAAGAAGGGCTCAAAGTCAGCCTGAAACGGGTTCAGCGTTTGATGAAGGCTGCAGGCATTTATTCCATTATCAGAAAAAAGTACCGTCCCCATTCCAATAAGGGCAAGATGGAAGAACACGATAACCTGCTGAACCAGGACTTCTCAACGACAACCATCAACGAGAAATGGGTTACGGATATTACGTA
>NZ_ALAS01000224.1 GCF_000290615.1 Heyndrickxia coagulans DSM 1 = ATCC 7050 | reverse complement strand
CAATTATTGATATAATATCCATGGGAAGACCTCTCTCTAGATGTTCATTCAAGGTGTACATTTAGATGATAGAGTGTCTTCCCATTTTTTCCACTCATTTGCCCCTTCGAGTAAAATTTTACACATACGAAGTTTTTTCACATTCATTTTTATTTGTGGTAGAGTAAAAGTGAAAAATCATACATACTGGAGCGAAATGATGGGACACTATGAAGCACTTTTTTTAGATGTGGACGGAACGATTTTGACACCGGAAGATACGATCCAGCCTCCAACAAAGCAGGCTGTGGCCAAGGCAAAAAGGTACGGAATGGAAGTCTTTCTGGCAACTGGGAGGCCGCTTCATGAAATTTCGTGGCTGATGGACGAACTGGATATTCAATCCGCAATCGGCTATAATGGCACGCTTGCTGTTTATAAAGGAAAAAACCTTTTTAAAACGGTAATGGACCCAAAAATTGTGGACAAATTTATTGCCATTGCTGAAAAGCACGGCCATGAAGTCGTTTTGTATACGGACCGGCAAAACTTTATCACTTCTTTTGATGTGCCTGAAGTGGAAAGTTTTATAAAAAAAATCCACCTTCGCCAAAACGCCCCTTTTACACCGGAAGCACATGATCAAATATTGGGCATTACGCTTGTAAATGTCCGGGGAAACGGCGCGGCATTGTATGCGGATTTGCCCGGCCTGCATTTATCCCAGGTCAACATTGACGGATTCAGGCATTGTTACGACGTCATTCTTGAAAAAGTGAATAAAGGAATGGCTGTAGCCAAAACTCTTGATATCCTTGGCATTCCAAAAGAAAAAGCCGTTGCGTTCGGGGACGGCATGAACGATAAAGAAATGCTGCAGGTGGTCGGCGAAAGTTTTGCGATGGCAAACAGCAACCCCGGACTGTTTGCTTATGCAAAACACCGGACGACAAGCGTTACCGAATCCGGCATTTACCATGGTTTGGAAATGCTCGGGGTGATCGATCAAGTATAAGGGGCGTCCGTTTTAACAGTGAATTAAAAAAGCCGGAACACCCGGCTTTTTTTATGAAAAATTATCCCGGAGCGCTTTTTGCAAAAGCTGCTCGCACCGTTCCAAATCAGCCTTGACAAGTTTTTTGTACGCTTTTGCTTTTTCCATGTCTTTAATTTTGTATACAACAACCTCTTTTCTTTTTGCTCCGTCCGGTTTTACTTTTATTTTGGTTAAAATTTGCTCCTCATCTTCCAGTTCATGAAGCGCCCGGTAGATTTCGGAATGCTGCGGTTCGAAACCGAGCGGCTTAAATTCTTTTTTCAGTTCATCCAAAAGCTGCAGCCCGTACCAGCGCCCGTTTTCAATATTGGTGATCATATAAAGTTTCAAAAAGGCGCGCTGTTTGATTAAAAAGCCGGTACTCTCCCTTTGCCGCTTTTCCGCCATGCTGCTCACCCCTTTTTCTTCCATTATAGTAAAATGTGCCGGCAGCACACAAAAAATAACGCTCGAACGTATGTTATTTTAATTGCAGGTTTTTTGTTTTATTGTGTTTTTAGCACACTGTGTATTTTGATTTGTCCCAAAACACTTTCATTTTCTATAAAATGGAAATGCGTTTTATATCCATCCGCGTATCCGGCTATTTTTTTACAGCTGGCAATAGAATGGTGAACATTTAAACAATTGGTTGAAATGAAAAATTTATTTATCTTTTAGCACATAGTGTTATTGAAACAAATTACGCAAAAAAATACCGGCGAATTGCCAGCATTCCGCTTTTCCCAAACGGCATGGGCGCCTTTTCTCAAAATGAGGATTTTTTGCTGCCGTACTGTTTGCCTTATACCCCGGAGATTTGTTTTCGCAAAACGTGTTTTAAAACTTTTCCGCTCGCATTTCGTGGAAGTGCTTGTAAAAATTCCATTTCGGCCGGCCATTTATATTTTGCAAGTTTCCCCGAACAATGGGCGAGCACTTTTTCTTCTGTCAGTGTTTCGCCTTTTTTTACGACAATATAGGCTTTTGGCACTTCCCCGTATATTTCATGCGGAATGCCGACCACTGCCGCTTCCAAAATTTCCGGCATTTCATATAGCACTTCCTCCACTTCCACCGGATAAACATTTTCTCCCCCGCGGATTAACATATCTTTTTTACGGTCAACTAAATAGAGAAAACCGGCTTCATCGAAACGGCCCAAATCCCCGCTATAAAGCCAGCCGTTTTGCAATACCCTCCGCGTTTCTTCTTCATTTTTCAAATATCCTTTCATGACTTGCGGCCCTTTAACAATGATTTCGCCTACTTCCCCGGCGGGAACAGGTGAACCGCCCGCATCTACCACTTGAATTTCCGTTTGCGGCAATGCTTTGCCAACCGAACCGGCCTTTTCCAAAGCAAAACGGTCAGTTAATGTTGAAGCGGCCGGTGCATTTTCGGTCTGCCCGTATAAATTTTGCACTTTTACTTTCGGAAAACGCGTTTTTAACTGGCGCACACGTTCATACGGCATCGGAGACGCGCCATAACAGAACAATCGCAAATAAGAAAGGTCAACTTGAGCCATTTTCGGCGTATTGAGAAGGATACTGTACATTGCCGGCACCCCGAAGAAAACAGTAACTTTTTCTTTTTCCATTGTTTCAAGCGTTTTCTCAGGGGAAAATTGTTCTTCTATGATCATGGTGCCGCCACGGTAGATGGATGGAATGCTAAAGACATGGCATGCCGCGCAATGGAATAACGGAGTTACAATATGCACGCGGTCTTCCCTGCTTAAATCCATTGCCTCAGACCAGATTTGCGCCGCTGCCCGGACATTTGCGGCAGACAGCATGACGCCTTTTGGCCTGCCGGTTGTGCCGGATGTATAAAAAACGACAGCAGTATCATCTGCCTCTATTTGGGGAGTCATAAAAGCATCAGTATTTTCTCCGGCAACAGCCCGGAATGTGTCTTCCCCGCCAACCACCAGGCGGTCTTGGAACTGATGGAACTCGCGCGGAATTTCATGCAGTATATGAAGCAAGTGGGAATCATAGATGAGGGCTTTTGCTTCTGAGTGCTGAAAAATATACTGCACTTCGGGCGGCGCCAATTTTGTATTGACAGGCATGGCTGTAAAACCACCCAGTTGGCAGGCATAATAGGCAATGAGCAGCGCATCGGAATTATGGAGAAAAAGGGCAATCATGTCCCCTTTGTTGTATCCCTTTTTTTGGAAAAAAGCGGCGACATTTACCGACTGCCGGTAAAATTGGGCATAAGTCGTTTTCTTTCCCCGGTAAGACGTGATGATATGGTCCGGTTGATGAATGGCATGCCATTTAAGCTGTTGCCCTACAAACATTTTTACTCCTCCTGTTCGAAAAACCCGGTTTTTCCGTTTGCCGCAGTAAAGCGCCGGCTGCGGCGGTCCTTTCCTGCCTGCAGCCGGAGACAACATGTTTTTAATCCAATCGCTCAATAATCGTCGCGTTTGCCATCCCATAACCTTCGCACATGGTTTGCAAGCCGTAACGATCGTTTGTTCGTTCCAGTTCGTGCACCATCGTTGTCATAAGCCGCGCCCCGCTTGCGCCAAGCGGATGGCCAAGCGCAATCGCACCGCCGTTCGGGTTCAGTTTTTCCGGACTGGCGCCGGTTTCTAAAAGCCAGGCAAGCGGTACGGAAGCAAATGCCTCGTTCACTTCAAATACATCTATATCATCAATCGAAAGGCCCGCCTGGTGCAGCACTTTTTCCGTAGCCGGGATCACCCCCGTCAGCATCAGTGTCGGATCGGACCCGACAACGGCCCGGGCGAGAATACGGAATCGCGGCTTCAGGCCGAGTGACTCTGCTTTTGTGCGGGACATGATTAAAACGGCAGCTGCCCCGTCGCTAATCTGGCTCGCATTGCCTGCCGTGATACGCCCGTCTTCCTGAAAAGCCGGTTTCAGCGCGGCCAATTTTTGAACCGATGTATCTGCACGCGGGCCTTCGTCTTTCACAACCGATACGGCTATGCCATCCGGCTGTTCCGCTTCAACCGGCATGATCTCCCTGTCAAAACGCCCTTCTTTTTGCGCTTGCAATGCACGCCTATGGCTTTCCAACGCATAATGGTCCATCTTTTCACGGCTGATGCCCCACTTTTCCGCAATCAAATCCGCGGACAGCCCTTGATGGATCATGTTGTATTTTGCTGTGAGTACCTTGCTAAATTGTACGCCGCTCCTGTTGGACCCGATCGGAACGCGTGACATGCTCTCAACCCCGCCTGCAATCACCACATCCATATCGCCGGAAAGAACCGCCTGGGCTGCAAAATGCACCGCCTGCTGGCTGGATCCGCACTGGCGGTCAATAGTAACACCGGGCACTTCAATCGGAAATCCGGCGATCAGCGCTGCCTGCCGCGCAATATCAGACGCCTGTTCCCCGACCTGGGAAACGCAGCCCATGATCACATCTTCCACCAAATCCGGGGATATCCCCGTTCGTTTAACCACTTCCTGCAAAACTTTCGCCGCCAGTTCTTCCGCCCGGATCCCGCTTAATAATCCGTTCCGCTTTCCAACGGGTGTCCGAACCGCTTCTACAATGACCGCTTCCCGCATCCGAATTCCCCTCACCATAAAAATTTTCCACTCCGCTTACACCCTGCGTTTTCCAAACCTGCGATTCCGTTTGTAAACCCGCATTTGCACGGGCCTTTTTGAAAAATGGTGCCCGGCCCGGACGAATGCTTTGAAAATCTTATTTATCGGCACGTTAAGCAAACGTCCAATCCGCCGGGCACGTGCGGTTTCAGATATGTTTCCCGCATCTGCCTACCGGCGGATTTTTCCAGCGCCAGCTCACACCCATTACTTCGGCTGCATCCGGATCGCACCGTCAAGGCGGATCGTTTCCCCGTTCAGCATCGGGTTCAGGACAATGCTTTGGACAAGCTGCGCATACTCCGCCGGCCGTCCGAGACGGGGAGGAAACGGCGTCATTTTGCCAAGCGCATCCCTTGCTTTTTCCGGCAAAGAAGCAAAAAGCGGCGTTTCAAATACACCCGGTGCAATCGTGACAACACGGATGCCAAGCCCGGCAAGATCCCTGGCAACCGGAAGTGTCATCCCGACAATGCCGCCTTTTGACGCGCTGTACGCCGCCTGCCCGATCTGCCCTTCAAAAGCGGCAACCGAGGCTGTATTAATGATCAGCCCTCTTTCCCCTTCCTCGTTCGGGCTGTTCTGTGCCATTTTTTCAGCGGCAAGCCGGATCACATTAAAAGTGCCAATCAGGTTCACCTCAATCACTTTCCGGAAAGAGGCAAGATCATGGGCGCCGCTTTTGCCGTATGTTTTTTTCGCCGCTCCGATGCCGGCACAATTCACCAGAATGTTAACGCTTTCAATTTGTTCCAGGGCATATTGGACACTTTTCTCGTCGGTTACATCCGTTTGGAAAAAGCGGACACGGCCTTTTAGTTCCTGCTCCAATTTTGCCCCTTTTTCCTGCTGAAGGTCAAAAACAACCGCCTCCGCGCCGCTTTCCACCAATTTTCTCACCGTTGCTTCCCCGAGTCCTGATGCCCCGCCGGTTACAATGGCTGTGCTGTTTTCCAGATTCATTTGGCCAAACCCCTCTCCCGTGAAAATCCGTTCATATCTAAAATTCTAAATGTTTGTATTTTCGCTGTCAACCGAAAAAAACCGCTCAAAAGCGGTTTTAATGTTCCAGCAAAAAGTTGACGGGAACGCTCATTTTTTTATCCGGATGGTCAAGGGTATGCACCGTTGCCGTTTCTTCCTGCCGGTCAACGTGCTCGATGTAAATCCTTTCCCCGTTCAAGGTGACCGTCACCATTTCCGGCACGTTCATAATTTCCTGCGCACGTCTTGCATCCATATCAAAACCTCCGTTTCTTTTTATAATTAAAGTATGGATAGGGGGGTATGAAACTATACCGGCATTTAAACATCCGCCTCTTCCTGTGCTAAAATAAAACAAAGAACAGAAACGGAGATGATGGGGATGAAGTCTTTTAAAATCGTGCTTGGTGATATTACAAAAGCCAAAACGGACGCCATCGTGAATGCGGCGAATACAACACTGCTTGGCGGCGGCGGCGTGGACGGGGCCATCCACAAGGCAGCAGGGCCCGGGCTCCTGGAGGAATGCCGGAAATTGAACGGATGCCCGACCGGCGAAGCAAAGATAACGAAAGGATACCGGCTCCCGGCAAAATACGTCATTCATACGCCCGGCCCCGTCTGGCAGGGAGGCGGTCATCATGAAGCCGAATTATTGGAAAACAGTTACCAAAACAGCCTGCGCCTCGCTGAATCGAAAGGGCTGCGGACGGTTGCCTTTCCTTCCATCAGCACCGGCGTTTACCATTACCCGGTGGATGCGGCTGCCCGGATCGCTGTCCGCACCATTTGCACATTCCTTGAAACTTCCGGCTCCGTCCAGGAAGTTTGGATGGTTTGCTTTGACGAACGGACAAAACAAGCGTATGAAAAAGCAGCAACAGAATGGGAAAGAATTTCACATAATGGCGAAAAATCCGGCAAAACTGTGGCGATCCTGGTGAATTGAGTCAATCAATTGCTTTTACCAGCATGCCAGCTTTTTTTGCCCGGGCCGGCACGTGCCGGAAAAGCGGGAAAGAAGACATTTTCACAGGTGTTTCGCAGCTGCCGCCGTTTTTCCACACCCATGCCGTTTTACCGGAAACTTACTTTGCCCGTCCCGCTAGATCCCGGGCCCGGATTCTTCCCTGGTTTAGGGGCCTGCAGCCGCTTCCAATTCGGAAAGGTTCTTATATTTTCTGGCCCGGTCGATCTTGCTTTTCCGAATATGAAACTGTTTAACAGCGTATTGCCGCATCATATCCGGCTCGAATACAATCCGCGATTCAACATTTGACTGTTCTCTTTGTAAAACCGCCAGTCCGACAAGGTATTCGACAACGCCGTAAGCGTGCGCCCACAACTCATCCATATAGTCATGGAACAATTTAAACCTTTCCTCATTTCCGACCACAAGCCGCTGTATCGTATAAATGCCAAACTGGATATGCCTGCCTTCATCCATATTTAAATAATCTATGCCCTGTAAAATGCCCGGGAACAAGCCGGCTTTTTTATAAATCTGCCTGAACGAATAATAACCGGATTCCGCAAGCACCCCTTCCACAATCATATTGTAAACCGCCGCCGCACGGATGACCGCTTCAGGCGAATCGTCTGTATAGAGGCGTTCCATTGCTTCGGGCAGCGCTTCGTAAAAAATCCGCTTGTAACTGTCGTTATGGTAAGCCGATAAATCAAGATCGCCGACGCCCACAGCCTGCTGCCATCGCGAAAACATTTCCGTATGTTTGGCTTCATCGTGCAGATAGCTTTCACAACTGATTATATATTCCGAACCTTCCAAGGCCAATTCCTATATATGTAGGGAAAACGTCAGCCCGGTTTGCCGCTTGCCCTATATTTATCGCCCGCCTAAAGCCTTGCCGATACGCAAATCCGCGCATCCGGTTTCGGTTTGCCTGCTGCACGCCTGTTCCTTCGTCGCAAAAAAATCATCTGCTTCTTAAACTGAAGCAGATGCGGGCATATCAGGGCAAAAAATATAAAATTTTACCATTCTCCAGCCGGCTCGAAATTTTCCCGGCGGATTCCAGATAAAGGCATCTTGTAATCGTTGTCATAAACGGCGCAAAAAATTGCTTTAATGCGACATCGCCGTATGTATCCCGGCAGATTTGCGCCGCTGTTTTCTCCCCTTCCTGAAGCGACATGGTCATTTGCTTGAGCCTGTGCTCATGGCGCATCCGGATGCTTTCCGCCCGCGCCTTTACATCGCCGATCAGCCCGCCGTGCCCCGGAAGCGCCACTTTGGCAGGGAGGTCTTTAATCCGGTCGAGCGAATCAAAATAATCCCCAAGCGGGTTTTTGTCGTTTTCAGACCAGGCGGCAACAATGGGGGACAAGTCTTTTAACACATGGTCTCCGAGCACCAGTATTTGCTCTTTGCGATTGTAAAAACAAAAATGGTCCGGCGCATGGCCCGGCGTCCGGATCGCTTCGTAAGGATCATCCCCGAGCAGGACCTGTTCGCCATTTTTAAAAAGCCCGTCCGGTTCAAAATCATATTTCGGGATCTCCCGAGCAAAATTCCGTTTCGGCAAAGCCGGCCCGCCATGTTTTTGCAAAACCGCTTCGTATTTATCATGTGAAGCGGCAAAACGGGCCTTTGTTTCCTGCATGGCCTGAAAGCTTAAATCGGACATGAAAACAGGCACGCTGTATTTTTCTTTCAGCCATTTCGCAAGCCCGAGATGGTCGGGATGCGAATGTGTCAGCACAATTTTTTCAATGGGAAAAACCGATGCCAGCACTTTGTTCCATGTTTCCTTCGCCGTTTCATGGCAGTCCCCTGTGTCCACAATGGTGTACCCTTTTTCCCCTTTAAAAAGATAGCAATTGACCTCCCGCATGCCAAACGGAAAACGGACGACCAGTTTCCACACATTTTCCGCCACTTTCGTGAAGTCGCACGAATCCTTTTTTTCCGTAAAACTTGCCAAATCCATCCCCTCCTTCTATAAGGATAACTTTTCGGAGGGGCGGGGGCAAATTTTTTCACTTTTTTTAATCATACGCGTAATGCCACCAATAAGGCAGATGGCGCAAAAAGTGCCTGCTTTTTTGGGTTGGCCTCAACTGTCACGCAAAATCACCTGTTCGATCGGTTCTTTTGCAAATTCAATGCCGTTTTCGCGGAACAGCCGGACGATCACATGGCGCATTTCATTTTCAATCCCGTCTTTCTGGCTGCCCGGCAAAAGCGGGATCTCTACAAGAAAATCAAAGCTATGGCTCCGCAGCCGGATCAGCTTTACAGACGCAGTCGTATCCGGCGCCAGACTGTGATCTGCTTCTTTCACTATTTCAAAAGCCTGGTGCAGCAGCTTTTCCACCTTTTTTGTATCCATTCCGGAACTGACGCTGACCTGGATAGAGGCAGAGGGCTTTTCCGTCGTCCGGTTTTTAATGACCTGTTCAATAAAATATTGATTCGGGACAATCAGCGTGCCGCTTTTATCGAGCCGGACCGTCGTGGCACGGAGATTGATTTTTTCCACTCTGCCGGTTTCCTCATTGATTTCAACCGTTTCCCCGATTTCAATCGGGCGTTCAAATAAAATGATGATCCCGGATACGAAGTTTGAAGCGATGTTGCGCATGCCGAAGCCGAGCCCGATCCCGATTACGCCTAAAACCGCCCCGAGCGCGGACAGGTCAAGGCCGACCGTTGTAAAGCTGATACAAAGTGCAGCAATCATGACAGTATAATAAATGAGGCGGTTAAATGTATACCCGAGCCCGCGGTCAACGTGGTAATGGTCATAAACGGTTGAAAGCACATATTTTGTCAGAAGCTTCACAAGCCGGTGCGCGAGTGTGACAATCATTAAAGCGACAATCAGCAAAAACGGCGTGACATCAAGCCCGCCTTTGGAATAAAGCGGGTAAAACAACCACCTGTTATTGGAGAAATCAAACAGGAAAATCATCAGCACACCGTATAAACAAGCCCAGTTTGTAATCGAATAAACCGCCGGCACTACCGTTTTTTGCAGCCGGCGGTTCCTTTTGGCTGCAACCGATACCGTCCACTTCAGCAGCTTGCCGGCAACAAGCAGCACTGCCGTACCCAGCGCAAAACGAAAAAGATGAATGTCCGAGAATGCTTTCCATACTGTATCCAACAACATAACCACCCGGTTCCAAGATGATATTTTTTCTATACCCTGAAACCTAGCATTCAATCGTTACAAGCCGTATTTCCGCAGTTTCCTGTAAAATGTGCTGCGCGGAATATCCAGCATTTTCGCCGCTGCCGCCGCATTTCCTTTCGTATGTTTCAAAGCTTCCAGGATCATATCGCGCTCAATCGCTTCCCGCGGGGTCAGCGGTGCGTCCTGTTTTTCTTTGCCGCAAAGTCCAGTCTGCCCGGAAACATATTCGTCCACATACCGTTCCGCTTCTTCTTCACCGGCCAGTGCAAGCAGCCGCACATTTTCGATCACATTCATCAGTTCGCGGATATTGCCGGGCCAATGATAATCCTGCATTTTTTTCAAAACCGCCGGTGGGATTTCGAAGTCTTGATTTTTTTTCCTGCCGATATACTGAATCAAAGCAGGCAAGTCTTCTTTTCTTTCGCGCAAGGCAGGAAGGCGGACGGGAAAAACATACAGGCGGTAAAACAAATCTTCACGGAACTTCCCTTGTTTCACGAGCTTCGGCAAATCCTTGTGGGTCGCGGCAATGATCCGGACGTCCACAGCCACTTCTTTTGTGGCACCGACCGGCACAACTTTTCTATCCTGCAGGACGCGGAGCAGCGCCGTTTGCATGGCAGGCGGCAGCTCGGCCACTTCGTCAAGAAATAAGGTTCCGCCATGGGCCTGCTCGAATTTTCCTTTATGGCCGCCCCGTTTTGCGCCGGTAAACGCCCCGTCGGCATAACCGAAAAACTCGCTTTCCATTAATTCTTTCGGCACAGCCCCGCAATTGACGGCAATAAACGGGCCGTTTTTCCGGCTACTGTTTTCATGGATGGCACGTGCGACCAGCTCCTTTCCTGTCCCGGTCTCGCCCGTGATAAAACAAGTGGTATCAGAAAGGGAGGCAATCCGGGCTTTGCGCAACGTTTCCTGAAAACTTTTGCTTATGCCGGTGACGCCGCGGAAGACGAACCTTTCTTTTGGAAGAATGGTACCAGAAAGATTTTTATTTTCAGATAAAAAGAAACAAGTGCCGATTTTTTCCCGGCTGGAAGGCAATGGAATGGATTGGTTTACAATGGTATCCGTTTGGGAGGTCAATTCTTCAATCGTTCTGCCAAAATAATCCGGCAATTTCTCCCGGAGCGGCCGGCTTGCCGCCACGGTTTTTCCTTCTTCATCCATAATGGCGAGTAACCGGTCCCCGTACTGGTCCGAAAGTTCAACAGCCTTTTGGATGAAACGTTCATGCCGGCTTTTTGCCAGGCGTACCATTTCCTGCTCTGCTGTATAAGCGAGCGATGAAACCATGGCGAGCATGAAAGGGTGGGATTCGGTATATGGGCATGTTAAGTCCATGACGCCAACAAGATTCCTTTGGCTGTCGTAAACCGGCGCAGCCGCACAGCTCCACTGGTGGGAGGCAACCGAAAAATGCTCAGGGCCGTTCACCATCACGGCTTCCCCCGTCTCAAGCGCAGTGCCGATCGCATTCGTGCCGACCCGCTCTTCCGTCCAACAAACCCCTTCGACAAAATTAATTTTTTGCGCTTCAAAAATGGTTTTCCGGTTTCCTGATACGGACAGCACATGCCCGCAAGGATCAATCAGGAGCGCCATCATGCCGGCTTCCTGAAACACAGGCTCCATCTTTTTCACATGGCGTTCGGCAATATTTAAAAAATCTTTATGCCTTTCCCGGTGTGCCAATAGTTTTTCAACCGGCAGGATATGCTGCCCTTTCCGCAAATAGGGGTTAACATCCCGTTTTTTACAGCGGTACCACGATTCAGCGATCCGGTTGTTGATTCTCCCAGAATCCAATATCCCTTCCTGGACAAACTTTTTCCACGTATTCCAATAACATACAGCCATCTTTCATCCCTCCGACTCATCATAGAAAATTGCGCATCAGGAAGAAAGTCGTGATGTTCTTTTCTATTATAATCGAATGTGGAAAGCGTTTTCAATATAGAATGAATATGCCCGGCAGTCCCAAACTGCCGGGCATGGTTATACGTGCACCGGATGGCCCTGTGCGTTTAAAACGGCTTCGTGGATAGCTTCTGAGACGGTCGGATGGGCGGCAATCAAGCGTTCAAGCAGATCAGCCGTCATTTCCCCGTTCAGCATCAATACCCCCTGCCCGACCAGTTCGGTTGCATGCGGGCCGCAAATGGACAGGCCGACCACCTCTTCGTATTCCGGTTCGATGATGACTTTCACTTTCCCGGCCTGTTCCCCGCTGATCATCGCCTTTCCGTTTGCCGAAAACGGATATTCGCCGATCCGGACAGCACCGTACACTTCTTTCGCCTGCTTTTCGGTAAGGCCGGTTGCGGCAATTTCCGGAAACGTATAAATACAGCGGGGAACGGCCTTATAATCCGCACTTGCCTCGATTCCCGATGCATTGAGCGCAGCCACTTTTCCTTCATGGAAAGCGACATGCGCAAGCTGGATGCCGCCAATACAATCCCCGCAGGCATAAATATGGGGGATGTTCGTCTGCATCTTTTCATTGACTTTAATGCCCGATTTTTCATACGCCACCTCGGCATTTTCGAGTCCGATCCCGTTGACAGACGGTTTCCGGCCGATTGCAACCAGCACATGCGCCCCGTAAATCTCGCGCGTGTTCCCTCCCTGCTCAATCAGCACACATTTCTTGTCACGGTCCAGTTTTTTAACGGCAGCCGATGTATAAATATCCACCCCGTCTTTTTCAAGCTGCTCTTTTAAAATACCCGCGATATCCGCATCTTCCCCCGGCAAAATATGCGCGGCCATCTCTATGATCGATACTTTTGCCCCAAGCCGGCTGTAAATGCTCGCAAACTCACAGCCGATTACCCCACCGCCAATGACCACGAGCGATGGAGGCACGCTGGGAAGAGACATGGCCTGCGTGCTGTCGATGATCCAGTTTCCGTCAAACGGCGCAAACGGGAGGGCTGCCGGTTCAGACCCTGTTGCGATGATGAACTGGTCCGCTTTTATTTCAACCGTGCCGTCCAGCGTTTCTGCAAGGACAACATGGGGTGACTGGAATGCCGCTTTTCCCTGCACGATTTTGATTTTGTTTTTTTTCATTAAGTAATGGATGCCCTGCACAAGCCGGGAAACGATTGCATTTTTCCTTTCAAGCAGGGCGGGCCAGTCAATGGACACCGCTTCCTTGTTCACCCGGATCCCGAATTTGCCCGCTTCCCGGATGTCCCGGTAGCGCCTTGCACTTTCCAAAAGCGTCTTGGTCGGCATGCACCCTTCATTTAAGCATGTGCCGCCTAAGTTTGCCTGTTCAAATAAAATGACATCCGCACCCTGCTGTGCTGCTGTAATGGCAGCGACGTAGCCCGCAGGCCCGCCGCCTAAAATCCCGATGGTTCCCATCCTGATCCCTTCTTTCCTACAAAAGCATCGTAACTGGTTCTTCCAAATATTGCTTGACCGTTTGCAGGAAGGCTGCTGCCGGCGCCCCGTCGAGCACGCGGTGGTCAAACGTCAGGCTGAGCGGCAGCCGGCTCCGTTTTTCAATTTTGTCCCCGATAAAAACAGCTTCATCCGAAACGGCACCGACACCCAATATCCCGGCTTCCGGCGGGTTCAAAATAGGCGTGAAAAATTCGACGCCGCTTGCACCCAGGCTTGAAATGGTGAAAGTGGACCCTTGCATCTCATCTGCCGGAAGTTTCCCGGCTCTTGCTGCCGCTGCTTTTTCTTTGATTTCTTTTGCCAGATCGATCAGCGATTTGCTTTCGGCATGGCGGATGACCGGGACAACAAGCCCTTTTTCAACCGCCGTTGCAATGCCCAAATGGATTTCCAGGTAAGTGACGATGGTGTTATCCATAAACGCACTGTTCATTTCCGGATGGTTTTCGAGGGCAAGGATGGCAGCCCTTGCTGCAAAATCCGTGATCGTCAGTTTGCTGCCGTACCGTTTTGCAATTGTCTCTTTCACTTGCGTTTGCAGCGCCAATAGTTCCGTGACATCCGCTTTCATCGTGATCGTCAGCTGTGCAGCCGATTGCAGGCTTAAATGCATGCGTTCTGCGATCACTTTGCGCATGCCGGATACCGGTATGCGCTGCGGTTCTTCTGCCACCGCCTGGACGGGGATGTCCTGTTTGCGGCTTTCTTTTGCCGACGCAATGGCCTGTTCCACATCTTCTTTTGTAATCCTGCCCCCCGGGCCGGTCCCTATTATATCTTCCGGTTTGATGCCTGATGCTTCCGCCATTTTCCGCGCGACCGGGGAAATTTTCACGCGCGCTTTTCCCGGCTTTTTCGGGGGCGGTGCGGGATGTGCCGCCTGTATTTCTTCTTTTTGGCCTTTTTCTTCCTGCACCGGGGCTGCTGTTGCCGCCACTTCTTCATCCGGATTTCCGATATAGCAAATCACCGTTCCCGGCGGCACTCCCTTTCCTTCCGGCACATTGATTTTTAATACACTGCCGTCCGCAGGGGACTCGATTTCCATTTCTATTTTTTCCGAACTGATGCTGGCGATCGGGTCGCCTTTTTTAACGGCTTCTCCTTCTGTTTTATTCCACTGTGAAACGGTTCCTTCTTTCATTGCCATCCCAAGTTTGGGCATAATGACTTCAACCGGCATGCCAACCACTCCTTTCTATCTGTCTGTTATTGCCCGACCGGTTCTCCCAAGAGCTCTGATACCGCCTGCACAATTTTCCCGGCGGACGGCAAATACAAATCTTCAAGCGGCGGCGAGAACGGAACCGGCGTGTGCGGTGCCGTGATCCGTTTGATCGGGGCATCCAGATCATCAAATCCTTTATCGGCAACAAGCGCCGCAATATCGGTTGCCACATTGCACCGCGGGTTCGCTTCATCGACGACAACGAGCCGGTTTGTTTTTGCGACCGACTGGAGAATCGCCCCTTCATCGAGCGGCGATAAACTGCGCGGATCAATCACTTCCGCTTCAATGCCATCTTTGGCAAGCCGGTCTGCCGCTTCAAGTGCGGTCTGTACCTGTTTGCCGACCGCAACAATGGTGATGTCGCTTCCTTCACGTTTCGTGTCCGCCTTGCCGAGCGGAATCGTATAGTAATCTTCGGGCACTTCCCCTTTTATGTTGTAAAGCGTTTTATCTTCAAAAAAGATAACCGGGTCATTGTCTTCGATCGCAGCCAAAAGCAGCCCTTTCGCATCATATGGCGTTGACGGCACGGCGACTTTTAAGCCCGGAATCGATGTAAACAGCGCATATAGGCTTTGCGAGTGCTGGGCCGCCGCCCGGAAACCGGCGCCGTGCATCGTCCGGACCGTCACCGGCACTTGCGCCTTTCCGCCAAACATGTACCGGAATTTCGCGCCCTGGTTAAGCACTTCGTCCAGACAGCTGCCGATAAAATCGTTGAACATGAGCTCTGCAATCGGCCGCAATCCTGTTGAAGCGGCAGCCATCGCAGCCCCCATATAGCCCGCTTCCGTAATCGGCGTATCAAGAATCCGCCCGCGGCCGAATTCCTGGACAAGGCCTTTCGTCACGCCAAGCACGCCGCCCCATGCTTCTTCATCCTGCAGATGGTCGACTTCCGCGCCGCCGGCAACGTCTTCCCCCATCAAAATCACGTTTTCATCTCTTCTCATCGCCAGTTTCATCGCTTCGTTAATGGCCTGCGAAAAAGAAATTTGTCTTCCCATTGGAAAAGCCTCCTTTTTTCATGGATTAGTAGGATACATAAACATCCTTCAAAAGTTCGGTAGGGTCCGGATACGGGCTGTCTTCGCCGAATTTCACGGCTTCTTCGATCTCCTGTTCCACTTTTTGTTCCAGGCTGTTGATGTCTGCTTCGCTGAGCAGGTTTTGTTCAAGCACAAATTTTTTAAATTGGACGATCGCATCTTTTTCATTCAGCTGCTTCGCCTTTTCTGCTTCCGCTTTATAAGTCTGGGCATCCCCTTCAAAATGTCCGTAGTTCCGGTACGTCACGCATTCGATCAGCGACGGGCCTTCCCCGTTGCGGGCGCGTTCCACCGCTTCTTTTGCCGCCTGGTACACCGCAACAATATCTTTCCCGTCGACACGGACACCCGGAATATCGTAAGCAACGGCGCGGTCGGCAATCGTTTTGCAGCTTGATGCATAATGGAATGGCGTCGCTTCCCCGTAGCCGTTATTTTCC
Organism: Heyndrickxia coagulans DSM 1 = ATCC 7050; assembly: GCF_000290615.1. GTDB lineage: Bacteria > Bacillota > Bacilli > Bacillales > Bacillaceae_C > Weizmannia > Weizmannia coagulans. The sequence goes on along the minus strand of NZ_ALAS01000224.1, from coordinate 18,233 downwards.
GCCACAAAGATGACCGGAAGTTTCCATACGGCTGCCAGATTGATGCCTTCGTGAAACGTACCGTGGTTATTTGCGCCGTCCCCAAAGAAGCAAACGCTTACATTATTTGTCTTTTTATATTTCGCTGTCAATGCCGCGCCGCAAGCCAGCGGGAACCCGCCGCCGACAATCCCGTTTGCGCCGAGCATGCCTTTGTCGAGGTCGGCAATATGCATGGAACCGCCTTTTCCTTTGCACAGGCCTGTCGCTTTCCCGTAAATTTCCGCCATCATCCCTTTTAAATCGCAGCCTTTCGCGATACAGTGGCCGTGGCCGCGGTGTGTGCTTGTGATCATATCCTGGTCATCTAAGTGGGCGCAAACGCCGACCGCAACCGCTTCCTCGCCGGCATACAAGTGGACAAAACCCGGTAAAATGCCGGTCGCAAACACTTCATGCACTTTGTCTTCAAACTTGCGGATTTCAAACATTTTTTGCAACATCCACTGCGCTTTTTCCTTCGTGATCTGCAGTTCGCCCGCTTTTACTGTTTCCATTTATCCATCCTCCTTATCGTCACCTTTCACTTTGTAAATAAGCAAGAAGTGTGCCAACTGAAAACCCCGCTTTCATCCCGTTTCTTCCAGGCGGCACATAAAAAAATGAGACAAACCGGGACAGCTGTCTCATTTTGTCTCATTTTTTCCCATATTTTCTTATCCGCTGATTTCTGACTTTTTCATCCTCCATGCAGCCGGCGCAACCGTTTTTCGTGACATCAGGCTGTGCAGCACCATGCCGGCTGCAACCGTGAGGATGCCGAACCGGGACAACAGCGATGGCGCCGCAACCGGTAAAATGGCCATCTCCCCGAACAGCGCAAACAGCACTTCCAATGACTGGGTCGCTTCCACAAGCGATAATTTTTGCATGTCACCGCGGACAAGATCGGTTGCCCGGAAAAACAATACCGTGGCAATCACCCCGGAAAAGACCGCAACCACGCCTGATTGCACGATTTGGTTTCCGGACGGCGGGCCGGACGCCTTTAAACCGTACAATGACAGGATAAACCAGAACGGCAGGCTGGCAAGCGTCATGCCGAGCACACGCTGGAATGTATCGAGCCGGCCTTCGCACAATTCCATCATTTTCCGGTTGCCCAAAGGATAAGCAAAAGTCGCCACAATGACTGGAAGGACACCCAGTATCATTTCCCGGAAGCTGATCCGGCCGGCCTGCTCAAGCTGCATCATCAAAACGCCGAGCAAAATCACAAGCGACCAGCGCAAGCCGCGGAACGGGATGGGCTCCCGGATTTTTAGCAGGCCCTTTGGCGTCTCCACCGTTTTAAAAAAGAACGGGGCAAGCAGCGAACCGGATAAAATCGTGATCTGCCAGGTGGCGGCCACGAGCCATCCGGGCGCATAAGCTGCCGAAAAACATAACGGCGCATAAAAAAGAACAAAACCGGTAAAGCTCCACAATAACAACCCGGCCGGATGCTTTTTCATTTCCGCCCATAAGGCTTTAAAATTTTTCCTGGCAAGCACGATCACAAGCAAAAACGGAACCATCAAAATGTACCGGAGGGAGGCGCTCCAAATCCAGCTGCCGCCCGACAGTTCCATCGACCGGTTTAAAACAAATGTCGCCGCGAAAAAGAAGGCGGCACATACCCCCAATAAGACCGGACGCAACATCTCCCACATCCTTTTTAAAGCGTTTTAAAGAAATCCCGCATGCGGGGCATTCCTCCATATCTTATGAAAGCGGCCATGTTTTGAGCTCGTTCCAATACGTGCAAATGGTCTGGATGCCTTTATCAAAATTTTCAAGATGGAAATGTTCGTTCGGCGCATGGGCATTTTCCGACGAAAGGGCAAATCCCATCAGCACGACCGGAATTTTTAAAATGCGGTCAAATTCTGCGACAATCGGGATCGACCCGCCGCCCCTTGTATAAGTAACCGGCACGCCGTACACTTTTTCATACGCTTTTCCGCAAAGCTGGATGGCAGGATGCTTGCGCGGCGTGACATACGGGTAACCTTTGTCAAATTCGGTTACAGAAACGGTTACGCCTTTTGGGGCATGGGCTTCAATATGTTTTTTCAGCAACGACAGAATTTCGTACGGATCCTGGTTTGGCACAAGGCGGCAGGTCACTTTCGCAAAGGCTTCAGACGGCAAAACGGTTTTCAGGCCTTCCCCGGTAAAACCGCTTTGTAAGCCGTTGATCTCAAGCGTCGGCCGGACGGATGTTCTTTCTGCGTACGAGTAGCCTTTTTCCCCGAACAATACAGGCACGCCAAGCTGCGCCTGTATTTGGCTTTCATATGCCGCCTGTTTTGCGAACGCTTCTTTTTCTTCCGGCGTGCTTGCTTCCACTTTGTCATAAAAGCCTTCCACCAAAACCCTGCCGTCCTGGTCATGGAAGGATGCCAGCAATTCAACCAGCGCAGTGGCAGCATTTTGCACCCCGCCGCCGTATTCGCCGGAATGAAGATCGCTTGATGCGCCTTTTACATGGATTTCAAGGCCGCATAAGCCGCGCAGCCCGTAGCAGATCGTCGGTTTTCCCAATTCTGGCATGCCGGTACCGGAAACGACGATCAAATCCGCTTTTAAAAGTTCCTGATGCGCTTCTGCAAATGGCGCAAGATTCGGGCTGCCGATTTCCTCTTCCCCTTCAAACAACACTTTGATATTGACAGGCAGTTCCCCTTCCGTTTCCATCAGCGCCTCGATCGCTTTGATATGCATAAACACCTGCCCTTTATCATCGCTCACGCCGCGGGCAAAAATTTTGCCATCGCGGATCTCCGGTTTGAACGGATCGCTTTTCCAGAGGTTCAGTGGGTCAACCGGCTGGACGTCGTAATGCCCGTAAATCAAGACGGTCGGCCTCCCGTCTGCGTGAAGCCAGTCGCCGTATACAACCGGGTTGCCTTTCGTTTCCATCACTGCGGTATGTTCGAGACCTATTTTCCCAAGCTCCGCTTTCAGCCATTCCGCTGCTTTTCTCACATCTGTTTGATGTTCGGATAAGGAACTGACACTCGGGATTTGGAGAAAATCAAACAGTTCTTTTAAATGCTGCTCCTGGTGTTCCTTTAAATATTGCTGATAGGTTTGTGGCATTCCTATACCTCCTTGCTTGGAGCATTTTTTGGCGGTATTAGCTATTCGCCAAGCTCACCACACCCAAAACGAGGAACCTAGAGGTTGAGCTTGCTCTGAATATGATACCGCCAAAAACCGCCAGTGCTTCCGATCAAGAAAAAGCTCTTTAACAAAGTATTGTAACGCTAAATTCGTGGGGTTTAGCCCCCACACGACTAGCCAGCTACCTCCCCAAAACAAGGGAAAACAAAAAGAACACACTTCTACTTAAGTGTGTTCTCAAAAACTAAAATAATTGAGTTGTTAAGAAATCTAAAAGATAACCAAAAAACATTACTAGAAAAAAACTAAAGAATGTTATGGTATTACCTATGATTAAAACTTTAGATTTTATACTTACAGCGAGAAGAAGCCCAATACCGGAAAAAACAAATGTTAAAATCCATAAAAATGATGGTTGTTGAAATACAATATTAGGTACCCAAAGCAATAAGGAAATAATTATCGTAATTGTAGCTAGAATTTTAATAATAGTATCCATATACTCCCTCCTTGTCATGCTTTCTCTTTATTGTAAGACAAGTTTCATTAATTTTCCAATTTATTTTGAAAGGCGGCAAACGAAAAAAAGAAAGCAGGAGCCCTTTTTTTGGCAGCTCCTGCTTTTTTTATTCCTCCGTTTGATTCGCAAATTCCGCCATGGCTGCGGCCATAAACGTTGCAAGCCCTTCGCCAAATTGATCAATGTTTTTTGTAAACCGGCTGTCTTCTATATACATTTGGCCAAGCCCTTTAAAGGCTTCCGGCGTATAATTCCCGAAATGGCGGTTTAAAAAATCAAACCATTTCCGGATCGCTGTCTGCGCTCCTTGTGCGCGCGGGTCCGTATGGCGGATGGCGGCAAGCTCACGGTAAATCCCGTTCATTTCAGCAGCCAAGGTGGATTTTTCATCCCCGGTCAGCCCCGCTATTCCCGCTTCCGCTGCATCTACTGCCTGATCCCCCCCATTTTTCGCGTGCCTCACGCGCATACGGATTGTTGTCAAAGCGGAAACCGGCAAATTTTTCTTCACTAGACATTTCCATTCCCTCTTTCTCCGATTGGATTGTTTTTTCGATCAAGGCAATCATTTTCGCGAGCCGCTTCTGTTTTTCAATCAGCAAATGGCGCTGGAGCTCGAGCGCCCCGAGCCTGTCAAACGAAGGGCTTTCAATGATTTCCTTGATCTTTTGCAAAGGGAAGCCCAATTCCTTGAAAAATAAGATTTGCTGGAGCGTTTTTAGGTTTTCTTCCGAATAGTGCCGGTAACCGGACGGTGAAACTTCAGCCGGTTTTAGCAGCTCGATGTCGTCATAATGGCGCAATGTCCGGATGCTGACGCCGGCCAGCTCTGCAACTTCTTTAATACTCATCGTGCAGCCCCCCTTCCTTTTTTACTGTAAGGGGTGACGCAGCGTGAGGGTCAAGACATTTTTTCAAGTTTTTCCTGGAGGGCAAACAGCACTTCGTAAATTTTTACGAAAGCTTCCATGAGCGGCATTTCTTCCTTGAAACCGGGCACATCGTTCAACGGAAAGTTCACATCCCAGATGCCTTCATTGCCATCAAAAACGATTTCCCCTTTCCCGTCTCCTTCGAGCAGTTCAGACAATCCCGTTTGAATCGCCGGCCCGTATTTCTTCTGCACTTTGAGCCCGAGCATGCAATTGTAATGGCCGAAGACATCATCCAGCTCAAGGGCAATCCCGTCGACGCCGATGATGCCAAACCAGTCTGACACGATGTAGACATATTCTTTCCTATGCTTTTTCAAATAGATGACAGGTTCATTTAAAAACGCCGCCGTTTCCACCGCAAGGGTCTCATCGGCTTCCTTGCTGCACCGTTCAATAGATGCATCGGCAAAACGGGCGGTACCCTCTTTTTCAACAATTTCTTTTTCCCTGACAGCATCTTTGAAAAAATCCTTATAGCGCTCCAAATACGCTATTTCTTGTTTACATAATATTATTATAGTATCCTTCTGGTTTTCGATATATGTTTTTAAATTTTTTCCCAGCATGGCAACCATCCTTTATGAGGTATTCTGCTAAACAGTATGTCCCAATTGGAAGCCTTTGTAAAGAAACAAAAAACTGTGCCCGGAGAATAAAATCCTTCTAGGCACAGTTTGTAAAATTATTTATTCACCGCTGCCGGTTTATGAAAATCACGTCCGTCACGGATCGCTTCTACAATTCCGGCGCGGATGACGAAATCCCCGAAATGTTCGCCTTCCTGCCGTTCTTTTGCATATTGCAAAAGAATCGGGCGCAGTGACGCGAGGATCTCTTCTTCCCCGATATTTTCCTTATAAAGGCAAGCAAGCCTGTCGCCGGTGAAGCTGCCACCCAAATACAAATTGTATTTTCCGGGGCCCTTTCCGATAAAAGCCATTTCCGCAAGCGCCGGCCTTGAACATCCGTTCGGGCAGCCCGACATCCGGATGACGATTTCTTCTTCGCGCAGCCCCGCTTCGTCCAAAATCTCCTCGATTTTTCCGAGCAGTTCCGGCAAGTACCGTTCTGCTTCCGCCATCGCAAGGCCGCAAGTCGGGAATGCGACACAGGACATCGAGTTTCTTCTGAGGGCGGAAGCATGCTTGCCGTCCGTCAGATGGTATTTTTCAACCAGCTCGCCGATCTTTCCTTTCATTTCGTCGGTGACATTGGAAATAATAACATTCTGATTCGGGGTCAGGCGGAACTCGCCCTGATGGATTTTTGCAATTTCGCGCAGCCCGGTCATCAAAGGATAGCCGTCAAAGTCTTTGATCCTGCCGCTTTGGACAAATAACGTCAAATGCCATTTGCCATCGCCTTTGATCCAGCCGTAACGGTCGCCGTTATGGTCAAAATGGAACGGGCGGGCCTCCCCGAGATCCCAGCCGAGCCGTTCATTCAGTTCCGCCTTGATCCATTCAAGCCCCCGCGCGTCAATGGTGTACTTGAAACGCGCATTTTTCCGGTTCGCGCGGTTGCCGTAGTCGCGCTGGATCGACACCACTTTTTCCGCCACTTCAATCACCTGGTTCGGCGTGCAAAAACCGATGATCCGGGCAAGCTGCGGATATGTTTTCGGATCGCCGTGGGTCATGCCCATCCCGCCGCCAACCGCGACATTAAACCCTTCAAGCTTCCCTTCATTCAAAATGGCGATAAACCCTAAATCCTGTGAAAAAATATCGACATCATTGGAAGGCGGCACAGCAAACCCGATTTTAAACTTCCGCGGCAAATACGTTGGCCCGTACAGCGGCTCTGCCTCTTCCTGCTCTTTTGTATCAATGATTTTTTCATCTTCCAGCCAGATTTCATGATACGCGGAAGTCCGCGGCAACAAGTGGTCGCTCGTTTTTTTCGCCCATTCATACACCTCGGCATGCACATCCGACTGGTACGGGTTCGGGTTGCACATGACGTTCCGGTTCACATCCCCACACGCGGCAAGCGTCGTCATGAGCGCATCGTTCATTTCCCGGATGGCCTGCTTTAAATTCCATTTTAAAATGCCATGCATCTGGAATGTCTGCCGGGTTGTCATACGCAGCGTTCCGTTCCCGTATTTTTGCGCCAGTTCATCCATCACAAGCCACTGTTCCGGGGTCGCAACGCCGCCCGGAATGCGGACACGCACCATAAACTGGTAAGCCGGCTCCAGTTTCTTTTTGCGCCGATCGTTGCGGATATCACGGTCGTCCTGCTGGTAGCTGCCATGAAATTTCAACAGTTTATTATCGTCTTCGGATATCGCGCCGGTGAGCGGATCTTTGAGCCCTTCCGCAATCGTCCCTCTTAAAAACCGGCTTTTTTCTTTTATCGTTTCAAGCGGATCAAGTTTTTTATCAACCATCTTCCTGCCCCTCTCTGTTAATACACATCACGCTGGTATCGTTTTGCCCGTCGCATTTCCTGTAAATAACCCTCTGCCTCTTCCCTCGCCATATTGCCTTCTGTTTCAAGAATTTGAAGCAGCGTTTCCTGGACGTCGCGGGCCATGTGCTTTTCATCGCCGCACACATACACACAGGCGCCTTTTTCAAGCCATGCATAAAAATCTTTGCTTTTTTCAAGCATCCGGTGCTGGACGTATATTTTTTCTGCCTGGTCGCGCGAAAAAGCCACATCCATCCGTTCGAGCACGCCATTTTTCAGCCAGTTTTGCCAGTCAAGCTGATACAGAAAATCCGTCGCAAAATGCTGGTCCCCGTAAAACAGCCATGTTCGTCCGGTGATCCCTTCCGCTTCCCTTTCTTCCAGGAAAGAACGGAACGGCGCCACGCCTGTTCCCGGCCCGATCATGATCACCGGTACATCCGGGTCAGCCGGAAGTTTGAAATTCGGATTGCGGTGGACATAAACCGGCAGCTTGTCTCCCGGTTTTATCCTACCTGCGATTTGCCCGGAGCAAACCCCTTCGCGCACCCTTCCGTTTGCTGTATAGCAGTCCAGTGCAATGACAAGATGGACTTCATCGGGGTTCGCTTTCCAGCTGCTTGCGATCGAATAAAGCCGCGGCGGCATTTTCCGGAGCATTTGTACGAAAGCTTGCACTTCCACTTTTTCCGGCGGATATTCCTCGACAAGATCGAGTAGGCCCCGCCCTTCAAGGTACGCCTTTGCCTCCGCTTCATTTTCAAGCAAAGCCGTAAGCGCTTTGTTTCCGAAAAGCACGGCTGCTTGCTGAAGCAGCGGTTTTGTTAATCTCGTAATTTCATAATGTCTGAGTAATGCTTCCCTGGCCGGCAGCACTTCCCCTTTTTTATTGACCGGAACCGGTTCTTCCGGATCCCAGCCGAGCTCTTCGATCAACCGTTCCACGAGTTCCGGGTCATTTTCCGGGTAAATCCCGATGCTGTCCCCCGGTTCAAATGTAAAACCGGACCCTTCAAGGGATAGTTCGATATGGTGCGTTTTTTTATTGGACCCTTCCCAGTTCAAGTTGATATTTTCCAGCACTTCCGCCTGGAACGGGTTGGATTTGGAATAATCGGTGTTTGCAGGCCGGGTGGCATCCGCAGCGGTTGGAGCCGGCAAGGCAGATGCCCGGAGCACGCCTGCAACCCCTTCAAACCATTCGCGGGCGTCCTCTTCATAATCCACATCACAATCCACCCGCGGATAGAGCCTTTCCCCGCCCAACTCTTCCAGCCTCTTGTCGATCTCTTTTCCGACCTTGCAAAAAAAATCATATGTCTGGTCCCCAAGCGCCAAAACTGAAAAAGGGACCCCGTCCAGTTTCGGGGCTTTTCTGCTGTGGATCAGCTCATAGAAAGACAATGCGTTGTCGGGCGGGTCCCCTTCCCCTTGTGTGCTTGTAATGATGAGCAGATACCCTGCATTTTTTAAATCTTTCGGCTTGACCGCATCGAGTGCCGAAAAAGATACGGCAAACTGCATTTCTTTTAATCTGGCTGCGAATTCTTCGGCAAGCGCCTGGGCATTGCCTGTCTCGGAACCAAACAGCAGCGTAACCGCTTTGGTTGCCGTCTGTACCGGCTTTTCGGCAACAGCTGTACTTCCCGGGGGATTCGTTCCTTGTTCGGCAAACGGATATGTTAAATATCCGCTCAGCCATAATTTTTGCTGATCCGTTAACATTTGCAGCAGTTCATTTAACTTTTCCGCCTGTTCTTTACTAAACGGGCTGTTTTGTACACTTAACGGCAAATCTTCCACCTCGCAATGTTTGCATGCACTTTTCAATTGTTTAATTATATATGACATCCTAATCCAAATAGACATAGGCGTTTACTTGGATTTTAATCCGCTTCTTACCATGAGAAGCGCCTTCGAAAAAAGCTCTTCTTACAAAGATAAGAAGAGCCGGCGCACAATGGTCAACTTCTCTTATCTTTCAGACGATTGTCTGCAGGAATTGGCACAGTGTTTTTCAACCTGTTGCCGAGGCTTCAAAGGGCCTTTCCCTCCACCTCTCTGGATAAGAAGAACGAATCATTATTTAGAAATCATTGAAAACATTATACAATCAAATGCGGCGGGAGTCAATTCTTTTTTGAACAGACGGGGGCGATAAAAAAAGAAAAGGGTGGCAAGTTCCGCATCAAGCGTCCCTCCAATATACTTTATGTATCTTTTGCATAGAATGAGGGGGGAATGGATGAACATCCACATTTACCAGGGGAATGAGATCACGCCGGAAGACGGGGATGCCAATATTGTGATCGATGTGATCCGCGCGTTTACGGTTGCCCACCATGCCTTTTTGGGCGGCGTAAAAGAGATATGGCTGGCAGACTCAAAAGAAGCGGCTTTTTGTATCAAAGACAAATACCCGCATGTCTTGCTCACGGGCGAAGGGAACGGGCTTCCGATACCGGGATTTGATTTGGGCCATTCACCGGCCGCCATCGCCAAACAGCCGTTAGCCGGCAAAACGCTGGTGCAAACATCCACAAACGGGGTAAAAGCAGCCTTCCGCGCCCTTTGTGCAAAGGAAGTCTATGTTACCGGCTTTTCGAATGCAAAAATGACGGCAAAATGGGTCCTGCGCAAATGGAAAGGCAAAGACAACGCCCGCATCAACATGATCGCTTCCCATCCGACGGGGGAAGATGACCTGGCATGCGCATTATACATGGAAAGCATCATCAATGGCGCGGAGACGATCAAGCCGGAATCAGTGATCAAGGAGATTGTAAATGCCAGTGTTGCAAAGAAATTTCTTGATCCCGGCCAGCCTGCATTTAACCCGGCTGACCTGGAATTTTGCAGCAACGAAACAGACTGCGGGTTTGTTATGAAAATTGATCCAACAGGAGAATTTCCAACGATCGTGAGGGTTGAAGATGAATGACCATGGTTTGACACTGCCTTTACGCAATGAGAAACCGCGGGATTGCGGAATCACCATCTTAATTGACAATGGCATTCCGCTGAACTTTTTTAAAGATACCATGAACAGTGCAGCCCCTTATATTGATTTCGTCAAATTCGGCTGGGGAACATCGGTGGTTTCGCGCCATTTGGAAGAAAAAATAGATCACCTGAGGCAAAACGGCATTGCCTTCTTTTTCGGCGGCACTTTATTTGAAAAGTTTGCCAGCCAGGGAAAGACGGATCGGTACGTTCAATACTGCCGGCGGTTTGCATGCGAATATGTTGAAATCTCAAATGGCACCCTGCCGCTGTCCAATCCGGAAAAGTGCCATTATATTGCGGAATTTTCAAAGGAGTTTAAAGTGTTAAGTGAAGTTGGCTCAAAAGATACTGCCAAATCAATAGCCGACACGCCGGCGTTATGGCTGGAATCGATTAGTCAAGATTTAGAAGCAGGCGCATATAAAGTGATGACAGAGGCAAGGGAAAGCGGCACGAGCGGCATTTGCAACGGGGACGGGGAAATACGGGAGGAGATGTTTGCGGCCATCCTGGACTCCGGGATTCCCCGCGATGCTTTCATTTTCGAAGCGCCCAACAAGCAGCTCCAGGCTTTTTTATCCAACAGCTCGGCCCGGATGCCAATCTGGCCAACATCCCTTTTTCGGATGCCCTTGCGCTTGAAACATTAAGGCTCGGTTTGCGATCAGATACTTTTTTTATTGGAGGAGATTCCCATGAGAGAAACGGATAAAATTTTTCATTTGGCGATCCCGTGCAAAGATCTTGATGAAACAGCCGATTTCTATCAGAAATTAGGCTGTAAGGTGGCGCGCCGGTATGATGACCGGGTCACTTTCAATTTTTTCGGGGACCAGGTTGTCTGCCATCTGAGCCCTGAAAAAATAGACCCCAACCCGAAAATGTATCCCCGCCATTTCGGCATTACTTTTTTGGATAAAGCAGCATTTGAGGAAACCCTCCAATCCGCAAAGAAAAACCGCTTGGCATTTTTCCAGGAGAAAATGGTCCGGTTTGGGGGCAGGCAAGAGGAACATTGGACATTTTTCCTCCAAGATCCCTCCAACAACTTGCTCGAATTTAAATATTACCACGATGAAAGCATGGTGTATTAACCAGTCCCATTCATTGCTCAAAGCATGCGATGCGGCTTTTTCCGGAAAGAGCCGCATCGCATGCTTTGCCATTTGGGCCAGGCGATAAGCGTTTTTTCCTGGCCCGAGACGTTTGATCGTTATGTTCAGCAGGATGGCAAAGCCCCGGAGGCCCTTTTTAGGCTTAACATGCAAACCGCAGGCATACAGCTGCGGTTTTTTTGCGGCTTCCCGCAGGAACATGCAGCGCTTGAAGCGAATAACATACTCTGCATGTTCCGCCACCCGGTTTTGTGATCCCATGCTGGCGGAAGCCAAAGCGATTTGGCTTCCAGAATGCTCCTTATTTATTTTCTAAATGGACAAAAGCTTTTGCGGCATTGACATGTGTTTTTGTGATCTTTGTCTGGTACAGCCAATCCGAAACGTCTTGCCATTTTTTCAGGCCCTGATCGGCAATCGTTTTATTTTTTTCGCTCATCAGCGGCAGCAAAATGTGCAGGCTCTTCGTTTCCACATTTTTATCCAGCGGTGAAGAGGCATCTTCATGTTTTAACAAAATGGCAAGCGCCTTTTCCGGATGTTTTTTGACATATTGCTGGCCTTTTTCGGCGGCAGCAAGAAATTTTTTAAAAATGTCTGGCTGCTGTTTCAGCTTATTTTCGTTTGCGATGAAAACGAGTTCGGCATAATCCGGAACACCGTATTTTGCCGGATTGAATGCTCTAACGGGTACGCCTTCCTTTTCCAGCAGCAGCTGTTCATGATTAACAAAACCGCCGACGATCGCATCAGTTTTACGGGCTGTCAGAGCAGGGATTAAATCATAGCCAACATCCACTGTTTTCACCTTGTCCGGATCGCCCCCGTCTGCTTTGACCATTGTCCGCACGGCTGCTTCTTCCAGCGGAATGGAAGAGTAGCCGACCGTTTTGCCCGCCAGGTCTTTCGGTGAGCGGATGCCGCTTGAAGCTGGCACCATCACACGGTTCAGCGTATGGCGGACGACGGTGCCAAAAGATTGGACCGGAATATTCTCATCGCGCGCGATTAACACTTGGGGTTGATAACTTAATGCAATATCAATTCGATTCGCAGCCGCAAGTTTTAACGGGTCATTTGTGTCAGAAGGCATTTTGATGCTGACATCAAGACCCTGCGCTTTAAAATAGCCTTTTTCCTGGGCTACATAAAGAAAAGAATGAACCGCATTTGGATACCAATCCAGCATAATCGTTACTTTTTGCGCATGTTTCGTTGCTTGCTGCGAATGATTGCTGCAGGCACCTAGCATACACGCCAGTACAGCGACCATTACCCATCGTTTCTTCATTGAACATCCCCCTAAATTTTTGTTCTGTTTTTCAATAAGCTTTTTTCCATCCCATAAATAAGCAAAAATAATCCCATGCCGAGTGCAGCCAAAAGAAAAACGGCCGAAAAAACAGCGCCCGACTGCAAATACCCAGACATTCGCTTGCTAAAAAAGCCAAGCCCCGCAGTTGCGCCAAGCCACTCTCCGATCGCTGCCCCGCTGACACAATATACAACCGATAATTTCAAGCCGGATAAAAATTGGGGAAGGGCCATCGGGACAGAAAGTTTTCGGAAAATATCCCAACGGCTGGCGCCCATTGTCCGAAACAAATTCAGATAGGCGGGATCGACGGTTTTTAATCCGTCAAAAGTGCTGATTACAATCGGAAAGATAGCCGTTAACACAATAATCGCTACCTTGCTCCAAACTGAATAGCCGAACCACATCATAAAAACAGGTGATACGGCGACAAGCGGGATCGTTTGCGAAATAACAAGAAACGGATAAAAGATTTTTTCAGCCGTTTTGGAGACATACATGATGACACCGATCATCACTCCACCCGCAACAGATAAAAGAAAACCGATGCCGACTTCCTCCACTGTCGCAGGCAAATGCACATTTATTAGTTGCCTGTGATTTTCTATGAAAGATGCATAGATTTGGGTAGGGGACGGCAAAATGAAAGACGGGATCACCCCTTTCTGTATGACCCACTGCCAGCCGGCTATCAAGACCAGCATCGTAACGCAAAAAAGTCCGTAATCCCCCAGCCATTTTCTCCACTTCATTTAGGAAACCTCCTTTCATCCGAACTTCCAATATGTACAAGCTGCAAACCGTTCCAAAGCCCGTTCAACCATTTGAATTTTTTCCTGCTATAGCAATCTTCCACCTACTTTTTGTTTTTATTTCTTCCTGCTTCATTACAAGCCCGTCGTCATTGACGGGGTTTTTCCGGTTATCGCCCTAAAAGCAGCTATTTTTCCTCCCTTCCAACAGAAAAAAGCCAGGCCTGTAAAAGACCTGACTTTAATAAGCAAGAAAATTTTCACAAATCCCTACTTTCCTACGCCGGCATGATCCGGATCAGGTCCAAAGGGTTGAAAAACCAACTGTTTTTCTCTCAGCCCGCCAATCCGGGCACCCCTAGTAGTCTGAAATATTCACTTTTTTCTATTATAGGCTTTCTATTTGCTTGTGTAAAGTGGTGCAGGCTTTTTTCTATGGTAATTGGTTCGATAGTCAGGGCTCCTGTTTTTACCAAAAAACCCGGGAAAAAAAGCAAAAAACTTTTAATCATCATGATTTGCCTCTTATTCACGATATATAAGCTCATTTAACGCTTCATTCCGTCATCGTAAACTGAATAGATAGCCATTCAGATATTTATACGACAGCGGCTGCGGTTGCAAGTGCTGACGGAAACAACCACATCGCCCCCTCTTCTCGTGCTTGTATGCTCACAAAAAAAACCAATTTTATGAAAAAGATGAAAATAGTCTTGTTAAATGACACAAATGTCGCTTATAATTATAAAAACGACACATGTGTCATTTAAGGAGGAGCATAATGAAGCATTCGCTTTTTAAAAATCATTCCTTTCTATTCTTAATCAGTGCGCAAACCGTTTCAAATCTTGGCGACTGGCTGCATCTTGTTGCATTGTTTGCATTAGTGGCATTTAAGTGGCACGCTGACCCGATTGCAATGGCAGACATTACATTATGCATGGTGCTGCCGTCAATTTTATTTGGATCCCCTGCCGGCTGGCTGGCAGACCGGTTTAACCGTAAAGTGCTGATGAGCTTCTCGGATTTCGCCCGCTGCGGTTGTGTGCTCGGGATTGCTTTTTCCGTTTCGCTTTGGCAAGTTTATATCTTTCTATTTTTTTGGGCTTTTTCTCAGCCGTCTTCACCCCTGCAGAAAGCGGCCTGCTTCGCCAAGTTGTTGGTGAAAACCAAATACAGGCGGCAATCGGCACAAGCGAGATGATCAATAACAGCGCCAAAATCATCGGGCCGGTAGCAGGCGGCGCATTGATCAGCCTGACCGGAATCAAAGGCGCTTTTTATCTTGATGCCATTTCTTTCTTCCTCTCCGCCCTCCTGCTGTTTGGAATCAAGGCGCCAACATTACAGAGCCCGGTAAAAAGTGATCTAGAACATCGGGAAAAGGTCTCGCTAACTGAAGGATTTCGCTTTCTCTCCGGTTTTCCCGTGTTAAAAATAGGTCTGATCGTTTTTTGTACCATGATACTGGCCTTGCAAATTTCTGATTCCCAGGCCATGATATTAATAAGGGATATCAAGAACGCAACGGTCCATTTTGCGAGCTGGTGTATTGCGGCAAGCGGTTTTGGCATGCTTACTGCTTCCGTGCTGTTTACGAAAATAAAGTTAGGGGAGAAATTAATCACTTTAAAAATCAGCCCCGCCATACTTGGTTTGGGTTGTATCATGGTAAGTACGGGTACCGGCTGGCCGATCGGCATCATTGAAGCCGTTTACCCTTGCGTCTTTTTTCTGATGGGTTTTTCTTTTACAATGGCTGTCATTCCTTTCGATGTGCTCGTCCAAAAGAAAACGCCTGAAACGCATACCGGAAGAGTGTTCGGTACCATCAACAGCCTTTCTACACTCGCTGTGCTTGTTGGCATATTACTTGGAGGCTCGCTTTCAGAGTGGTTTGGCGTCCGTCTCGCATTCCTGATCTCTGGCGGAACCACTTGCCTGCTTGCTGCCGTTTCCGCAATCGCAATGAAAAAAGCAGAAAGGAAGGAAATTCATGTCGCCGAGGGTATCAAAACAACATCTTGAAGAAAGAAAAAATCATATATTGGATGCTGCGAAGCGGGTGTTTGAACGAAAAGGCTATGAACCTGTTACCATGCAGGATATCGTAAAAGAAGCCGGCATTAGCAGAGGAAATCTGTATCAGTATTTTTCTAACACAGAGGAAATCATGCAGGTGGTTATTGAAAAAAATGACGATTCATTTTATACGTACATTCAAGACCTGGCAAGCAGCCATGAAAAAGTATGGGATGCCATTCAAGCCTATCAGAAAGTGGTTTTCCAAAGTTTGCCAAATCCTTACGGGATCGTGATGTATGAATACTCTGTCACCAGGTGGCGCAATCCGGAAAGAAAGGCATTTTTCCAAAAAAGGTATACCCGGGCCATGAAAAGCTTTTTAGCGCTTCTAGAAGAGGGCGTAAAACAGGGTGAATTTCACCCGGTACAGCCGCTTGAAACGATTGTCAATTTTATGGTGAACATATGGGACGGACTGATTTTAATGGCTCATGTAGAGGAACCGGAAAGAGTGGCAGTAGGCGGACAGCTTGAGGCGTTAAATTTATACTTAATTCAGGCTTTGCGCCCCGATGAAAATGCAGACTGGCATTTGGACACCAAGATTGAACCCGGCTGATACGAACCGGGTTCAGATATAAAACGATGATGATCGTTATTTACGCAGTTCGCTATATTGAATCTGAATCCTGTTTTCCGGTTTTTGATCCACTGTATATAAGATAAACAGAAAAAACCATTCCAAAGGTTTCATGAAAAGATAGACAAGGTCAGCTGACCACTTTGTACGGATATGCCTGCTGAGAGGATAACCGTATTTATCATAAATATAGCGGATGAAGTGATGCATACGCGGCATGTATTCTTCAAGTAGATGTTCGAAAGCGTTCGCAACAAGCAGCTGGCGGTTCACAGGAATTCTTTTGCCGTGCCGGAGCCCTGCCCTTACCGGCTTAACGACTTTTGTGTGACCCCTCGCTGCCACAGAACATAAATAGTGTTCGTCTCCCTTTAACATTTCCGGAGGGGGATTGGGTATCCTGGAATAGGTGAAAGAACTTGTATCTAAAAACAAACGGATAAAGCTGTCCGGCCGCTGACCAAATAATATGAGGACCATTTGGACAATAAGCAAAACAGGAAAAAAACAAATCGCCCACAATCGAGGCATTTTACTATACCGTACGGAAATTTTAAAGAGTAAAAGAAGAAATCCCTTATACTGTACAGTCTCTTTCCTCATTTTTATTGAAAACTCATTCAGTGAATCTTTTAACTTGGTGATATACAGTAAAGCAAGGCAAAATAAGCTATATTGAAATGCTCGGACGGAATACATATCCCCCAGTTTTGAGAATAGCGTATGTGTAAAATAAACAGTAGCAAACCCAATATTTAAAACCAGTATCGTACTGCTCACGACATAGATAACCGGTGAAACCCGGCCGGCATAAAAATTCAATATCAGGAACCCAGCCATGCCCAGTACAACCAACACAATCGCTGAAAAGATATGATTAGGAGCCAATGAAGCATAGCCGTCCGCCCGCCCTCCAATTTCATAAACGTGCAGCTGTTCGCCTGCCCTTGCACCATAAGCGTTCAGATAACACCCCACGATAAACAGGCAAATAAGCACGACTGCATTCACCGTATCCATTGTTTTGACTTTGATGGATGGGGCTGCTTGTGTTCCCTTTTTAAAACTGGATAGGAATCTGGCAATCACATACACAGGAATACAGAGAACAAATAGGGCTAAAAACACAAAAAATACGGATAGAATATGATAGCCAAATCCTAGGATGTATGCCGCTGCCAGGAACAAAAGCACAACTGCAATTAAACTTATGATCACAATTGGCGCTCTGTTGTTTTTCAATGCAGTCCCCCCTACTACGCTAAATGAATGCTTTTGAAAATGCGCCCTTGTAGCGTTTCTTTGCGATTGGATTTCCGAAAACAACAGTTAAATTGATTTGTTTTTCCAGGCCTTTGGTTTCTTTCGCTATGCTTATGCGTTTTTTTAAAGTGTCTCCCCACTCCCTTTCCTCTCGAAGTTCATGCGACAAACATGCCGTAAACATGGCCTTTATAAATCGATGTTTCTGATATGCGTCAGCATCAGACTCCTTTAAAATACGGATATGCATTTACTCCTCTCCTGTCCGCTTTTTCTTTTATCGTTAATGTTCTAAACCTTTCCTGCCATCCGGAACACTTTCCCGTCCATTTCGGGCTTTAGCCATTTCATTCCCATTTTCTCATAGAACGAAATGGCTTGCTTATTTGTCGGGGATACTCTGAGATGGTATTCCCCCAATTGATGTTTTTTGAAAACGCTCATCGCATACGCATGCAGTTCAGCGCCAAGACCCGAGCCACGTTTTTCCGGAATAAGATAGTACAAGTTGACATAGCCAATCGGTTTACCTTCAAAATCTTTACGTGTCACCTCAAGCTGTCCAATTGGAACACCATTTTCAATCGCAAGCATAAAACCTTCCGGAAATCGTACTTGCTGCATTTCAAGCCATTCAAGGTACTCTCTTGCATTGAAATTTGCATCCGTTCCGAAGCTTACGATAAAAGAATCCCTTCGGAACGGGAGAATATACTGGAGATGCTGCCTGACTTGAATGGGAATGAAATCCATTTATTAACCTCCTCTCTTGCTTCCTCCTTTGCCAGCCCTTTATCATTTCTTTTCGCCCCGGCAGCTGAAATCCATTTATCAATCGGTTGGCACAATTCTCTATTTTCTTATCGTCATCTATTGTAGCACAAGAACTGCGGATTTCCTTCTTTTACATTGTCCGTTTACTTTTTCAGCGTGAATCAACGGTCAATTATGGATAGTCATTTTTGAAGCAATATGTTATGTTGAGACTGTAAAGGATGCGGAATTGGGTGTTTAGTGCAAAATGAAAGTACAGAGTTCTGCAACAAAAAAGTGCAGAGCTTCATGGCATAAAAAAAGGCTTGCCAGCTCCTAAAATT
>NZ_ALAS01000223.1 GCF_000290615.1 Heyndrickxia coagulans DSM 1 = ATCC 7050 | reverse complement strand
CACACGTTCTAATTTCTTAATATAGGGGATACTTTCTCAATTGCTTTTTGCAATTTTTCGCTATTTTTCCTGTATAGTTCCTTAGCTTCTTTATTTTCGGTTCCAAGGGCAAATGACTCTAAATCGGCCTGGCATTTTTTCATAGTGGCGAGAATCAATGGTCTTTCTTGCGGAGATGGAACTTTAAGCTTATCATCATAAAGATCGACCGTTAATTCGCCATAGGAATTGACCTGTCCAAGAAAAACATTATCGATAGTCACTCCCAGTTTTTCCAGTTCCGTGATTAGCCATCTCCTGCTTCGGCCAATCGTGGTGAGCGGCTCATCCAGTATTTTTCCGTCCATAATAACCGTCTGAGGCTCCTTCACCGTAGCAACCGACATATTCAAATCTTTTGCCGTCAAAGGTTGATTTTCTTTCTTCAATAAGACAGATAAATCTCCCGTTGGCTCTAAAACGGCAAATTCCACATCCGACACCTGAAAAACGTTTTTCTTTCTAAGCAATTCCAACAACTCATCTGTCGAGTATCTTTCCTTTTTTAAATTGTCTTCCATGATTTTTCCATCTTTGATAAAAATCGACCCTTTTCCTTCAATAAAGCCGCGGAACCCTTTGCTCTTTAACGATAACAGGCCCGCCAAAAAAGGGATAGCCGCACAAGTGATGATCGCTATGATCCCCAATGAGATTTTTTGCTCAAGTCCAGTCACAACCTCTGCTCCTATACTCCCGATGGTGATACCATTTACATATTCAAAAAAAGAAAGTTGAGATATTTGTTTTTTCCCCAGCCATTTTGTGATTAAAAAAAGAATAATCATAAACAATATGGACCGTATCACAACATCTAACCAATTGGGCACAACGCAACACCTCCATCAAAAGAATAGGTGATCTTAAAACCCTTTGTACTGAGTTTCTTCACGTTCCAACTCTCCAACACGGTTTTTGATATCTTCCACCACTTCATGGACGATCATCATCGTTTCATGTAATGTACGTTTTGATTCGTCATCTTGGGTGCGCAATGCTAAACTGGACAGGCTAGCTTCTACCCCTTTAAGGCTGGCCATACATTGTTTCACTTCCGATGCAATGGTCATCGTATCCTCTCCTTACACCTTTTAGTTTTAGGCATCTCCTATTTACATATGAACAGAGAAAATTTTCTAAAAACCGAAAAATGATTTCCCATACAAAAATTGAGATTTTGGTGTCGCAGCCGTTTATTGACAGCTTTTTTGTCCAAAGAAGTCAATATAATAAAAAAGCTTCTTCAGATAAGAAAAATGCCATTTATGGCCCGTTTTCGTATTCAATCGACACAGCATGTGCGATACAAGGAATGGTTTCGTTTTGCTGAAAGGATAAGGGTGATAACAAAGCACCCGTTGCGACCACTAGCATTCGTTTTAACTCCCCTTTTTTCATTCGGTTTAACAAATGGCCGTAAACGACGGTCGCGGAACATCCTGCACCACTCGCTCCAGATAAGACCGGCTGTTCTTCCCGGTAGATCATGAGCCCGCAATCTTGATACTGTTCTTCGCGAATAGGGGTGCCGTGTTTATGAAATAGTTCAAGTGAAATATCATGTCCAATTTGACCAAGGTCTCCTGTCACTATTAAATCATA
>NZ_ALAS01000222.1 GCF_000290615.1 Heyndrickxia coagulans DSM 1 = ATCC 7050 | reverse complement strand
ACTGCATTACTTTTACGCATTACCCCTACATTGTCGTCCGTAAGGACTCTGGGGCAATCGCAATCACCCTCACAAGAACACGTCTTCCTTGTTTTATTCAAGGTTGCTTCTGCCTCTATATGCGATGTATCCACGGCGGCTGCTTCCTCATTCGTTTCAACCACGCCTTCCCCTTTATTATATTCAACAACCAATAGCCGGGCTTTTTCCCAAAGACCATTTGTTGTCATGATTTGATCAAAACGAGCAAAGGA
>NZ_ALAS01000221.1 GCF_000290615.1 Heyndrickxia coagulans DSM 1 = ATCC 7050 | reverse complement strand
CAAGCGACCAGCGATGTCATGAAAAATATGGCATGAGATCAAAATTAAATTTCACTTATTGGTGTCCAAAATATTGACTTAAATCCAGTCCTTCATAGCAGGAATGAAGGACAAAAGGAGAATCGCCGGCGTCCCAAATGTCCTTCATAGCGGGGATGAAGGACAAAAAGAGAATCCCCGCCTTCCGAAATGTCCTTCATAACAGGGATGAAGGACAAAAAGAGAATCCCCGCCTTCCGAAATGTCCTTCATAACAGGGATGAAAGACAAAAGGAGAATCTCCCGCCCCCAAAATGTCCTTCATAACGGGGATGAAAGACAAAAGGAGAATCTCCCGCCCCCAAAATGTCCTTCATAACAGGGATGAAAGACAAAAGGAGAATCCCTCGCCCCCAAAATGTCCTTCATAATGGGGATGAAAGACAAAAAGAGAATCCCTCGCCCCCAAAATGTCCTTCATAACACGGATGAAAGACAAACGTAGTATCCCTTGCCCCCCAAAATGTCTTTCACAACCGGAATGAAGAAAAAAAAGATAGCCCGCCGCGCAAATGTCTTTCATAACAGAAAAAGAACAAAGCGGGAGCCATCCCTATCCTTTTGTAAATCTGTCTTCAACCCTCTTATACAAACAAAATCACGACAAAATAAACGGCCATGGCGGCGAGGCCGATTGGGAGGCCGAACCGGGCCCATTCCCGGCTTGTGATCCGGAGTTTTCCGGCGGAGATAATATTCGGGATATTGCCGGGTACAAGCATGCCTCCGCTGATCAGCAGTCCGAGCAAAATGGCCTGTACCGTTTTGTCCGCCATTTTCGGGCTGATTTCTGCTGCTGCCAGTGTCGCATTGTCCAGCACGGCTGAAATCATATTGATCCAGTACAAAATAAACGGGCTCAAATCGAGCAGGAAGCGGTTAATGAGCGGTTCAAACCCTGCGCCGAGCAGGGTCAGCCCCATCACAAACAAGTAAATTTTCACTGTCCGCCCCGCAATTTCCACATACGACTCTCGTTTATGCGCCGTTTTCAGCCCGATCGCCGACTGTTCGGGTTTGATCACAATGGCAGCCAGAATGCCGAAAATCACAACTGCCGAAATGACTTCCGGCCCGATCAGGCGAAGCAAATAGAAAAAGTCCTCCCCCAGCTTGCTGATCGCAAGGGTGGAGAGCGGTTCGCCGATCGGCGTCAGTGCGGCGCCGAGCCCGATGGAAAAGCAGGAGTAGACGACGAGCTGTGTTTCCGATTTCCGGTCAAGCCGCAGCACGCTGACAATCACGACTAAAATTAAAGCGGCAATAATGGCCGTGATGACACTCGAAAGCAACCCGAGAATGATTACCGTCAAGGCAGCCAGAAGCGGAAACGGTATCCCCCGGTTAATGGCGGAAATTACTTTTTCAAGCGGCCGCTCCAGCCAGCGGAACAACAGGCCGGCTACAAATACGGCAATGGTGATGTTAACCGGGTCTTCCAAAGCCTTTCTCAACAGAGGCTTGTCTAGGACACCGCCGGCAATGGACGCGGCCCACCCCATTATAAACAAAAATATTTCCAAATTGCGCTCGACTAACGGCACAAAAAAAGGCAATAACAAGACGAGCGCCAGTATGATGATCAAAGCGGAAATCATCGGCTCAACCCTTTCTGTCCAAAAACTTATTATCATTTTATCACAAAACGCTTTTTTTACTTCGTTTTACAGAACCATGCACATTTTGGGGCATGCGCCTATATACTAATACAGCCGGTAAGAAAAATGGCACGGCAAAGCGGCTTTTGCATGGGCCGCAGGAAGTAGAGAAATTCAGGAAGGGTGAGCCGGAATGTGCGGAATAACCGGATGGGTCGATTTTCAAAAAGACTTGCGGAGTGAACTGGAAACGGTCAAAAAAATGACAGAGACGTTGACCAAACGGGGACCGGATGATACGAATTACTGGCTTTCGCCGCATGCGGCATTCGGCCATAAACGGCTCGTCGTTGTTGACCTTTTATGCGGTGTGCAGCCGATGACGCGGCAAAAGGACGGAAAGATGTATACGATTTGCTATAACGGCGAATTGTACAATACGGAGGATTTGCGCGCGGAGCTTTTGAAAAAAGGCTATACTTATCAGGGCCACTCGGATACGGAAGTGCTTTTAACCGCTTATATCGAGTGGGGAGAGGCATGTGTGGACCGCCTGAACGGCATTTTTGCGTTTGCGGTCTGGGACGGGAACAAGGAACAGGTATTTGCAGCACGCGACCGCCTTGGGGTAAAACCATTTTTTTACAAAGCACACGGAAGCGGGCTTTTGTTCGGCTCGGAAGTAAAAGCGATGCTCGCTCACCCGGATGTGAAAGCGGAAGTGGATGAGGCAGGGCTTGCCGAAATATGGGGGCTCGGGCCGTCGAGAACACCGGGGACGGGAATATTTCGCGGCATGGCGGAACTGCGCCCGGCACATGCGCTGAAGATGGATCGTAACGGATTAAAATTGTGGCGGTACTGGAACGTGAAAAGCGCGCCGCATACGGAGGCAGCAGAGGAAACGGCGGAAACGATCCGTTCGCTCATTCAGGATGCGATTGTCCGTCAGCTTGTCTCGGATGTCCCGGTTTGCACGTTTTTATCCGGCGGCGTCGATTCAAGCGCCATTACCGCCATTGCTGCAGGCCATTTTCAAAGGGAAGGAAAAGGGCGGCTGCATACTTTTTCCATTGATTACGAAGGGAACGACCGCTATTTCAAAGCGAATGATTTTCAGCCGGATGCTGACGGGGTATTTATCCGCAAGATGTCAGAAGCATTTGATACAGTCCACCATCATTGCGTGATCACGCAGGAAGAACTGGCCGAATCTTTAAAAGCGGCGGTTCTCGCCCGGGATGTGCCGGGAATGGCGGATGTTGACTCATCGCTGCTCTGGTTTTGCCGCGAGATCAAAAAGGATTTTACTGTAAGCCTTTCGGGTGAGTGCGCGGATGAAATTTTCGGCGGGTATCCGTGGTTCCGGCGCGAAGATGATTTGAACCGTGAAGGCTTCCCGTGGATGCGGTCCCTCGGTGAACGGATCGGCCTGTTAAAAGAAGGCTGGCAGGAAAAATTGCAGCTAAAAGATTACGTGATGTCGAAATATGAAGCGTCTGTGGCAGAAGCGCCGCTTTTGGACGGCGAAACCGATTTGGAAAAAAAGCGCCGCCAGCTGTTTTACATCAATATGCTCTGGTTTATGGCAACGCTCCTTGACCGGAAAGACCGGATGAGCATGGGGGCGAGCCTCGAGGTGCGCGTGCCGTTTGCCGATCACCGGATTGTGGAGTATGTCTGGAATATCCCGTGGGAGATGAAGATGTACGGCGGCAGGGAGAAGGGCATTTTGCGGAAAGCGCTGGAGGGCATTTTGCCGGAAGAGATTTTATACCGAAAAAAAAGCCCGTATCCGAAAACGCACCATCCGGCTTACACGGCAGCGGTGAAGCGGTGGCTCAGTGAAGTTTTGGAACAGAAAGATTCCATTTTGTATGAATTTCTGCATCGCGATCAATTAATGGAGCTGATGGAGACAGATGGGAAAGCATTCCGGACACCGTGGTTCGGACAGCTGATGACGGGCCCGCAGCTGCTTGCCTACCTCGCCCAGATCCATTACTGGTTTGAAACATACAGGATTGACATCAAAGCTTAGCCGGCTGCTTCAAGCCGGTTTTTTTGATTTCAGGGAGCTTCACAAGTGCTTTAAAACGTGAAATAGTCCAACCGGATCATCAGGAGAAGTCCCGGTTCAGGCAAATTTCGCAGGTGCCTCAAACCCCGCCCCTGCTGATCCGATTTTCCCTGTTGCTGAACCCGTGCGCCTGTTTTTTACTTTCTTTTTTTCGTTGCTTCTTCCGGCTGCGGCACGGCAGGCGGGATCCCGCTGCCGAATAAGTTCTTTGTAAACCGGATCCACTCTTTTACCGCAAAAGAAAGGTATTGGTGTTTCGGCCAGATGATTGCCAGATTCCACGGGAGGACAGGTTCTTCCAGATGAATGATTTTGACGCGTTCCGGGTTAAACGCATGGCATATCGTACTCGGCAGCAGGGCAATGCCGAGATTGGACGCCACCAATTCGCAGATAAGGTCCCACTGCGTGCTTTCGTAAACAATATTCGGCATAAACCCGAGCTTCAGGCATTCCTTTATAATCTGGTCGTGAAGGGCAAAATCTCTGTGGAAAAAAATGAATTCCTCCTCTTTCAGCTGTGTCAGCCGGACGCTTGTGCAGCCTGCAAGCGGATGGGACGGGTGCACAAGCAGCACAAGCCGGTCATGGACAAACGAAAAATGCCCGAACACCTCATCATCAACCGGCATCACGACGGCGCCGAGATCCAATGTCCCATTTTCGACATCATGGACTACTTTTCTTGTGACATCCTCCACGAGCTGGATTTTAATATCCGGGTAGGCATGATGAAATTCATCAATAACCCGGGGAAAATAGCGCGACCCGATCATTGGCGGCAGCCCGATCCGGATCGTGCCTTTTTTCAGGCCGGCCACATCATTGATCGCATCTGTCAGCTGCCGGAAAGCTTTCAGCGTTTTTTGCGCCTGCTGAAAAACGGCCTGCCCGGCATCGGTTAAGACGATTTTTTTCCCGGCGCGGTTAAACAAGGGGACGCCGAGTTCTGCTTCAAAGCTTTTAATCATTTTGCTGATTGTCGGCTGCGATACATAACATTCCCGGGCGGCTTTCGTGAAGCTGCCGTGGGTGGCAACGGAAACAAAGTACTGGAGATGCTGGATATCCAACTGGAACCCTCCTTGTATAGATAAAAGGCATTTTTACCATTCTATATATTCATTTTACCTATTATCGCAGGCGCGGTAAACTAGTTATAGAAGGTGAAAATATTGAAAAAAATCCTGATCGGAATGTTACAGATTGCCGGTTTGTATCTGTTCGCTGAAGCCATGGGCGCGGTCGCAAAACTGTTGCGCATCCCGCTGCCGGGCAGCATGCTGGCAATGATTGTCCTCTTTCTCCTGCTGCAATTCGGCATTGTAAAAATGGGCTGGATTGAAATCGGGGCCAATTTCCTGATGGCGGAGCTGCTGTTGTTTTTTATTCCGTCAGCAGTCGGCATGGTAAAGTATAGAAACCTGCTTGTCCATAACGGCCCGGAAATCCTGGTTGTGATCCTGATCAGCCTGATTACCGCGATGGCTTGTTCGGGATGGCTTGCGGACAAAATTGCAAATCGAAGGAGCGTGAAGATGCGTGATCGTTAAAATTGTGTGCCTGCTGTTAACGGTTGGAAGTTACTGGATTTTCAAAAAACTGCACGGGAAATATAAAAAAATCTTTGTTTCCCCGCTCTTGGTCACGCCGGTATTATTAGGCGCCTTTTTACTCGGGGAAGATATACCGTACCGGGACTATCAGAAAGGCACCTCTATTTTAACGGATTTGCTGCAGCCGGCCATTGTTGCTTTTGCTGTGCCGCTTTACCGCCATTTTAAAATCGTCCGCCAATATGCGGTTGAAATTTTAATCGGCATCGGGGCGGGATGGCTGATGGCAGTATTCCTTTCCTCGGCCATCGCCACGCTTTTCCATTTCAGCAAAAGCCTGGAGCACAGTATCATCCCGTTTACGATCACAACCCCGATTGCAATGGGCGTTTCTGAAAAAATCGGCGGCGTGCCGTCTATAACGGCTGTCTTTGTGATCTTGAACGCGATTATCGGTTCTGTGATGGCGCCGTGGCTGATCAAGCATCTGCGCATTAAAAACGAAATTGCCCATGGCATCCTGCTTGGAACGCATGCGAACGGGATCGGCACCTCTAAAGCGTTTGAACTCAGCGCCCGGTCAGGCGCCATTTCCAGCGTCAGCATGATTATCGTTGCGGCCATTTCCATTTTTGTTACGCCGTGGATGGTATCCCATATCATTCATTAATCTGAAAGCCGCATATTCTTCCTTTTTCAATGCAAAATATAGCTGTAAAAAAGGAAAGGAGCGTGCAAATGGGCAGGCAAAAATACGGAAACCAGAATGCTGAGCGGAATAAAAATGCCAAGCTTGGAAATGAGGTTGCAGAAGAACTCGTGGAATTCTCCACGGGGAGAAAAGATGAAATCGACCAGAAAAAGAAAAAAGGTGTGCGTAAATAAAGGAAGCTGGCCTCGCCCCGTGCAGGCCGGCTTTTTTGTTTTGATGGAAAATCCGCCCCGAAACCGGTACAATGATAGTAACAGGCCTCTGGAGGAAGTGGTGAATTTGGCAAAAATAGCAAAAACAAATGCGATGCGGCTGCTTGATGCGCAGAAAATCCCGTACGGCATGCTGTCGTATGAGGTAAAGGACGGGAAAATCGACGGCATCTCCGTTGCGGCAAAAATCGGCAAACCGCCGGAAGCCGTTTATAAAACCTTGGTCACGCAGGGGCACAGCGGTGAACTTTATGTGTTTGTCATCCCGGTTGCGGCAGAACTCGACCTGAAAAAAGCCGCAAAAGCAGCGGGCGAGAAAAAGATCGAAATGATCCATGTGAAAGATATCCAAAAATATACCGGCTATATCCGCGGTGGCTGTTCCCCGATCGGCATGAAAAAGCACTATGTGACATTTGTCGATGAGAGCGCAGCAACGCTTGATGAAATCGTTGTAAGCGCAGGAAAAATTGGGACACAGATCACTCTTTCCCCGCAAGGATTGCTGGAAGCTGCCCATGCAAGATATGCCGCTTTAACGCAGGAAACGCGATAAAGCGGCATATCCTTTATTTTGCCGGTGCAGATGTTTCGCCCGGCATGTTATAGACCATTTTCCCGCCGTAATGGCCGGTCAAAGCCAGCGTGGTTGTGCCAGCAATGCACAGGACAAGCACAAGCGGCATGATCCATTTATACGGTTTGAAACGGGCGAGCAGTTTGAAAAACAGGACGGCGCCGAAAATCGCCATGGTAATCAGGGCGTAATGTTCATGTGTTTCGACCATCGAATGTACCGCCTGCCCCCATTTTTCCCTTGCATCCGGAATCGCAGAGTCGCCTGTCATATAACTGGCGATTCCCATCACAAAACCGTTGCCGAATAAATACAGCGCCATCTTATTGAAAAATTCTTTTTTCCACAGTGCAACAAACTGAAAGATAACCCCGAATATCAGCAGGGCAATCGGAAAATGCACCAGTAACGGGTGTATCGGTGTTCCCATTTTGATAATCCCCTTCTTCTTTAATTTACAGGCCCAGTATACAAGCCGTATCTGAAATGAAACTGAAAAAACAAAATTAACTTTAGAATCTTTTCTACCCGCATGGTATGATAAAAATAAGAAATCCTTTCGGACGAGGGGATGAAATATGAAAATTTTACTGGCGGAAGACGATAGGCGTTTCGGCAAATTGCTCCATCATATGCTGGAAAAAGAAAAACATCAGGTCGCATGGGAACAGGACGGTGAACGCGCTTATGACGAAGCGGTGTTCGGGTCTTATGACATGCTGGTGCTGGACTGGATGATGCCCGGCCTGGAAGGGATTGAGATCTGCCGGAAACTGAGGAGACGGGTTTCCAGGGGGGCATTATCATGGTGACGGCACGGGATGCAGTTGATGATGTGGTTGCCGGGCTTCGGGCAGGCGCAGATGATTATATTGTCAAACCATTTGCCTTTGATGAACTGGTGGCGAGGATTGATGCGCTCGGCCGCAGGAAGTTGAAAACATATCAGGAAACCATCACATGCGCTTATCTGGCATTGCATCTTGAATCCAAGCAGGCGGAAGCAAATGGCAAAATGATCCCGTTAACAAGACAGGAATACCAGCTTTGTGAATATTTCATGCGCAATAAAAACCTTGTTTTGCCGCGCGAAAAAATCATCGAGCATATTTGGGGGCTGGACGAAGATATTTCCGATAACGCGCTCGATGCCCTGGTAAAACGCGTACGTAAGAAAATTGACAGAGAAGGGGAAAGGTCCTTGATTGAAACTGTGCGGGGGCTCGGATACAGAATGAATGATGGCCATGTTTAAACCGATCCGGAAAAACTTAACCATTGTTTACATATTGACCTTTTTTCTGTTTCTTATCTTTATTCTTGCCGTCATGTATGTAACCGTCCAAAAAGTGGCGGAAAGGGAACAAGCAAGAGAAATCCGCCAGTATATGAAACAGGAGGCGGCCATCAGCAAAAGCGGGATCGCACGTTTAAAAGGAAAACCTGCCGAAAAGGTGAAGGAAGCGGACCATCCGTATTTCTACTATATTTTTAAGCTGGACGGCACCCTGCTCAAGGGAGAGGAACTGATTCCCGGCTTCCACACAAAGATGAAAAAATTTGTTACGGAGAAAAGCTCCCCATCTGGCATGTATGAAACGGAATATAAAGAACGGCATGCAATGTACCATGCCGGGATGAGAACCGTCCCGGGCATAGGCCGTGTGTACACGGTGGTTGGAATTGAAACAACAGGCGCGCATCTTGTTTTGAAAAAACTGCTTTTGCTGTTTCTATTCCTGGCTGCTGTATTTACGGGGGTGCTTGCGCTGCTCAGTTATTTTCTGGCCGGAAAAGCAATTGTGCCCATCCAGCAGGCTTTTGACAAGCAGCGGAAATTTGTGTCGGATGCATCGCATGAACTGCGGACGCCGGTCAGCGTTTTTTACAGTTCGGCTGAGCTGCTGGAACGGGAAGAGGGGGAGAATTTGAGCGCGTTCGGCAGGGGAATTGTCGCCGATTTAAAAACGGAAGCCAAATTAATGGCAGCCATGCTCGATGATTTGCTTTTCCTCGCAAGGAGCGACCAGAACGTGCAGCCGTACCGTTTCGAAGAAGTAGGGCTTTATGATTTATGCACTTCCATCGCCCGCCGGTTCCAGTCCGGGCTGCCGGAAGAGATTCTGCTTGTGAACAACCTGCAGGACTGCCCGGTTGTCTGGGGGGATCCGACAAGGCTGCAGGAACTGGTTTATATTTTTCTTGAAAATGCGCGCCAATACACGGAAAAAGGGTTCATCAAACTGTCGTTGTACAAAAGAGGCAGCTTTGCCGCGATTGAAATCGCAGACAGCGGAATCGGCATTGACGCCCATGACCTTCCCCGTATTTTTGAACGGTTTTACAGAGGAGATAAAGCAAGGGTGCGTGACGGAACCGGTCTCGGCTTGTCGATTGCGGAGACCATAGCGAAAAAACATGGCGGCAGGATTGAGGTGGAAAGCAAGCCGGGAGAAGGCACCATTTTTACCATTTTCATTCCTTTAAAGGAGGTGCATCATGGATAAACTGGAAGTGGAATACCAAATTGCCGATTTGAAAGCGGATTATGTCCGCCTGCAGCAGGATTTGGAAAAACTTGAGTATGTAAAAGGGAATCTCCACCCGCTCGAAAAACAGCTCGCGGAGATTGAACAGGCATTAAAGAAACTGTACCAGCAACTGGACCGCTTTTAATCCTTTGCTTGCAAAGAAGGGGCGGTTGCTGCTTTTTCACCGGATCACCCCAACTTTAATAAGATTGCAAGAGCCGGTTCCGGCAGAAAAGGAAAAACGGTTTCCCCGGGTTTAAGCAAAAAAAGCGGCAAATGCTGCTTTTATGCAGGTATCGCCGCTTTTTTCTATTTTTTTGCATCCCAAAGAAAGTCCGTGACAATCCGGTCCACGCGCTTATTCTCATGAAGGCTGCTGTGCTGCGCATTTTTGCCGTAAACAATTTTAGACGTGTATTGCTTTTTCGGCACGATGAACCTGCCGCCAAGCGCGCTGTCCAGGGAAACAAGGGAATCCCCCAATGCCGGTTTTTCCACAACGCCTGCAATGGCAAGCACCTGAATATGCGGGCTGAAGCGGTTTTTGTTGGCATATAAAGCTTTGAACGCTACGGAACCCGGAAGCAGGTCGCGCGCCGCATCGCCGGTATTATTCGGATTTTGCTTAAAAACACGGATAAGCACGCCTTCATAAGGGCTTCCAATCGTGACAAGCTTTTGAATGACCGGATATTGCCGCCTGCCGGAAGTATCTTCAATATATTTTGTGCAAATCAAACCGCCCATCGAATGCCCGACGAGATTTGCTTCTTTCACATTGTATTTCGTATAAAGAATGTGCATGGTTTTTTCAAGCCAGCCGGCCGTTTGCCGGAAACTTGCACGGTTATCGGAAAAAATGACCTGGATCATCGGATGCCGGGCCCGGTTGGAAATTTCCCCATTGACCACAATCATCCCGTCTTTTGTGACGCGAATCACCATTGCTTTTTCAGCAACTCCGCTTTTTTCCAGCCGGCCGAGCATCCCGTTAAACGATCGGGCCGTTCCTTTATACCCGTGTACAAAAACAGTCGGAACGGGTTTTTGTGCCGGCGGGGCCGCAGCAGCATTGCTTTTGTCCGTGCGATGGGAAAACCATACAGTTGAAAGGCTGAGCATAAGAAACAAACAAATCATGGCCAGAATCGCATTCCGATGTTGGATATATGGCATGCTAACACCCCTTGATGGAAGTCATGGTGTAACTTTCCTGCGAAATGATGTTCATTTTATCATACAAAATAGCGAAAGGGAATAGGGAGAAAGCGGTTGTAACAGAATTTTTCCGATACCATTGACGAAGAAAAAGTTTCATTCTATGATGTGGAAAACGCTGGTTTCTTTACTGGTGAATAGGCAGGCGTAAAGGAGGGAAAACTCCTGTTGTCTCGTGTATACGATGATGGTTATAAATGGAGGAAAAGTTGTGGATTCAATACTTGAACGAATTCAAAAGGAAATGCATCACTTTACGGGCACTGAAAAGAAAATTGGCACATATATTTTGGAGCATCCTGAGATGGTTCCGATGATGACCACAAAAGATTTATCAGAAAAAACCGGCGTAAGTGAGTCAAGCGTTGTCCGGTTTTGCAAAACAATCGGCATGGCAAGTTTTAAAACGTTTAAGCTGGAGCTTGTGAAAAATTTAACTTTAACCGAAAGCCATATGACAGATTTTTCAATTTTGCAACAAAAAGATTCTCCTTATGATTTATTCCAAAAAGTCACTTATGGGAATAAAAAGGCGATAGAATCGTGTGTTTCTTCACTTGACAGGAGAGAGCTGGAAAAAGCCGCCGATGTGCTTGAAAATGCCAGAAAAGTGGTGTTTTTCGGTGTCGGCGGGTCGGTAACCGCCGCAGTCGATGCATGCTATAAATTTACAAGGCTGGGCTGCCAGTCTATTTTTTCCCAGGATTACCATTACCTGATCTCCCTGATTCCCTATATGAATAAAATGGATGTGTTTGTGGCGCTCAGCGTTTCCGGGCGGACGAAGGATGTACTCGAACTCGCTGATTTTGCGAAAAGGAAAGGGGCAAAAGTGATTGCCATCACGAATATGGAGAAATCCCCGCTGTACAAAGAAGCGGATATTAGGCTTTGCACGCCGGTAACCGAGGAAGATTTCCGGATCGGAACGACGTCTTCGAGAATGGCGCAGCTGAATATCATTGACGCGCTCTATTTAAGTGTTTTTCAGCGCAAGGGGGAAGACATTTTGAAGTATTACAATGAAACGAGAAACGAATACCTCAGGCTGCGAAGATAACGGGAATTTTGTAAAAGCCCCTACACAAGATTTATATCTTTCTTTTACAAATCCAACATACTTCCTTCAAAATCCTTTTTTACAATAAGAGGCGTAAGCACAAAACGAAAAAGGGGAGGAAGAACATTGGGTAAAAAGAACCGTATGATGAAAGCGGCAATTGCCTTGTCTGCAGTGGCGGTATTGGGGATATCCGGGATTGCAAATGCAAAAGCTTACAAGCCTTCGCAACACACCGGTCACGCAACTTCCGTGAAGACGAAGAACGTGATTCTGTTTGTCGGGGATGGTATGGGGGCTGCGCAACGGGATGCGATCCGCCTTGCTTCAACCGGCCTGAGCGGGGACCTTGAAATGAACAAAATGCCGTATACGGGGGTTGTACATACAAGCTCCACCTCCGTGGTGACCGATTCGGCTGCGGCTGCGACCGCTATGGCGTCAGGCGTTAAAACGTATAACGGGGCAATCGGTGTCGATGCCAATAAAGTAAGCAAAAGGACCGTCCTTGAAGAAGCAAAGCAAGCCGGCAAGTCAACAGGATTGGTCACGACAAGCCAAATCACAGATGCAACGCCTGCCGCTTTCGGTGCCCATGTCGAAAACCGTTCTGAACAGAGCAAAATTGCAAAGCAATATTTGAAAAACAGCAAAGTGGACGTGTTGCTCGGCGGCGGGGAAGATTACTGGTACCCGCAAGGCACACAGGGCGCTTATAAAGACCACCCGGCAAAAGATACTTCCGAAGCAAGCAAAGGCACGGAAGGAAATCTTGTCGACGAAGCGAAACGGCTCGGTTACCAGTATGTTTCAGATGCTTCCGGACTGAAAAAGGCAGGCGGGAATAAGCTTTTAGGCCTTTTTGCCAATGAAGAAATGTTTGAACAGCGAGAGGAAGGCCAAGGCGACCAGTACGACCCGGTTGTTTCACTTCCGGAAATGACAAAAAAAGCAATCAGCACGCTGTCAAAAAATAAAAACGGCTTTTTCCTGATGGTTGAAGAAGAAGCCATCGATGAAATGGCCCATGAAAATAACGCCTCCCAGCTGATCAAGGCGGGCCGGCAACTGGATCATGCCGTAAAAGTGGCAAAGGATTATGCGAAAAAGCACCCGGATACACTTGTGCTCGTCCTGGCCGACCATGACTGCGGCGGCATGACGGTTGAAAGTGCCGATAACAGCGACGAATCCGGGGACGGCATTTCAAAAGAAGACGGGCCGTTCCAGGTGGCGGGTTCCAGCGCGCAATTTGTCGTGGACTGGACAACTTCCGGCCATACGGCAGCCGATATCCCGCTCACGGCGACAGGCAGCGGCGCATCGTTGTTTGAAGGCACTTATGAAAACACATATATCCATGATGCTTTGCTGAGAGCGATGGGGCTGAAAAAATAATATATACCGGCCGGACAACTGCCGGGGTGGTTTTCTCCGTATACCACCCCGGCAAAATCTGTTATAATAGAGGCAAATTTTGCGGAAAGGATGGGAGCCTTGTGGCAGCAATGGAAAAAGCCAAACAGGTTTTAAAGCAATATTATGGCTATGATCATTTCCGCCGCGGGCAGGAAGCCATTATCAGCCGGATCATGGATGGCAAGGATACACTGGGCATGATGCCGACCGGCGGGGGGAAGTCGGTTTGCTACCAGGTGCCGGCCATGCTTTTATCAGGGGTCACGCTTGTCATTTCGCCGCTGATTTCCCTGATGAAAGACCAGGTGGATACACTTTCAGGCATGGGGATACCGGCAACATATGTGAACAGCTCCCTGGATCCGACAGAAATCAATGAGCGGCTTGCGGCTGCATCAAAGGGCGCATACAAATTAATTTATCTCGCACCGGAACGGCTCGAATTTCCTCCTTTTTTGCATCTTCTCGAAAACATCAATGTCTCCCTTATCGCTGTCGATGAAGCGCATTGCATCTCACAATGGGGCCACGACTTCCGCCCAAGCTACCGTTTAATCGAAAAACTAATTTCACAATTCAAGCCAAAACCGGTGACGCTTGCTTTAACCGCTACAGCGACGCCGCAGGTAAAGAAAGACATTTGCCAGCTGCTCATGATTCCGGAAGAAAACACAGTGGCTACAGGTTTTGCCCGTGAGAACCTGCATTTCCAAGTGGTGAAAGGCCAGGACCGCGATGCCTTTGTGCTGGACTACATCCTGAAAAATAAAAACCAGTCCGGGATCATTTACACGGCAACGAGAAAAGAGGCCGAACGCATTTATCATTTTCTTGTTAAAAATGGCATTCGTGCGGGAAAATATCATGCAGGGATGAAAGAAGCGGAGCGCGGCAGCTTTCAGGACAGGTTTTTATACGATGATGTTTCCGTGATGGTCGCCACCTCCGCTTTCGGGATGGGGATCGACAAAAGCAATGTGCGGTTTGTCATCCATTATCATATGCCGAAAAATATGGAGGCGTATTACCAGGAAGCAGGACGGGCCGGGCGCGATGGGGAAGAAAGCGACTGTATTTTGTTGTTTGCTCCCCAGGATATCCATACGCAAACTTTTTTAATTGAGCAGTCAGCCAACGAAGACAGAAAACTGGGCGAGTATGCCAAGTTGCGAAAAATGATTGACTACTGCCATACGGAAGGCTGTTTTCAGCAGTTCATTTTGCATTATTTCGGCGAAAAAGAGGCACAGCCGTGCGGCAAATGCGGCAACTGCTTGGATACCCGCGCAAAAACAGACGTGACAAAAGAAGCGCAAATGGTTTTTTCCTGTGTCAAAAGGATGCAGGAACGGTTCGGCAAAACCATGATTGCAAAAGTGCTGGCCGGGTCAAACGACCAGAAAATCAGGCAATTCGGTTTTGATAAGCTGTCCACTTTTGGCATTATGAAAGACAAAACGCAAAAAGAAGTGGCTGAACTGATTGATTTTCTGACAGCTGACGGTTTTTTGCGTGCCAAAGACGGTACGTACCCGGTGCTTATGCTGACAAAAAAGGCAGTGGAAGTCCTGCTTTCAAAAAAACAGGTTTTCCGGAAAGAAAGTGTCAGGGCGCAGCAAATTGCAACCGATAACCTTTTATTTGAAAAACTGCGCACACTTCGCAAAGAGATTGCTGACCGTGAAAAAATACCGCCTTATATTGTCTTTTCCGACCAGTCGCTGAGGGAAATGAGTGCCAGGATGCCGGTAACCAGGGAGGCTTTCCTGCAGGTGAAAGGGGTTGGGGAAAGAAAGGCGGAACAGTACGCCGAGCTGTTTATGCACGTGATCCGGACATACATGGAAGAAGAAGGGATACAAGCGCAAGCGCAGCCGAAAGCATTGCCGCATACAAAAAAAGCGCGTGAAGACGGGAAAGAAAAAAGCCATCATGTGACATACCGCCTGTTACAAGAAGGCAAAACGATCCGTGAAATTGCGGAAATCCGCGGCATGTCGGAAAGAACGATTGAAACGCATGTGATCAAATGTTCAGACGAGGGATTTCCGGTAGAATGGAGCCGCTTTATTCCCGAAAGGTACCGGGAGCGAATCGCCGATGCCGCAAGCCGGGCAGGTACCGGGCGGCTTACGCCGATAAAGGAATTGCTGCCGGATGAGGTCAGTTATTTTATGATCCGGGCTTTCTTACAGGAAAGGAAGCATCATCCGGACCAAGGAAAAACAGTATCATATATTTCTGGAGGGGATTGGCATCATGATTGAATGTATCGCGTCTGATATGGATGGAACTTTGCTCAACTCAAGGCAGGAAGTCAGCCCGGCAAATGCCGAAGCGATTAAATTGGCACAGAAAAAAGGGATTCACTTTGTCGTGACAACTGGCCGGTCTTATGAAGAAGCGCGGCTTGTGCTCGATCCTGTCGGCATTGACTGTACGGTCATCGGGCTGAACGGGGCCGAAGTGCGGGATGAAAAGGGAAAATTACTCAAAACAAGCGGGCTGGATCCCCTGACAGCTTCCCGGGTTGCTGATGTTTTCGACCAACTCGGCATTTATTATGAATTTTTTACAAATAAAGGCACTTATACGGAAGATTACGAGGAAAACATGGATATGCTGGTCGATTTGTTCCATTCCGCAAACCCTGAAGTGCCGGTGGAAGAAGTGCGAAATTATATTGAGCAGCGCGGCATCCGGAGATACGTCCATAATATTGGAGATACAAAGGATATTTTTCACGATCCGTCCATTTTGTTTTACAAAATACTGGCCTTTAATGAAGAAGAACAAAGGCTGCGGAAAATCGGCAAGGATCTTGAAAAAGACTTTCCAGATATTAAAGTGACTTCATCAGGATTCCGCAATATTGAAATCAACCATGTGTCGGCGCAAAAAGGGATTGCGCTCAAGGAATACACGGAAAAACACGGGCTCTCGATGGAAAAAACGATGGCCATCGGGGACAACTTAAATGATATTTCCATGCTCGAAAGGGTGGGCTACCCGTTTGCGATGGGAAATGCCGAAAATGAAGTATTGGAAATTTGCCGCTACCGGACGAAAAGAAATGATGAAGACGGCGTGGCAAAAGCGATTTACAGAATGCTTGAAATGTGTTAGAACACAATTGCCCCCCGTTTATATTGGTAAACCGGGGGGCAATTATATTGCAATGACGGCGTCAGAGCCCCTTGCACCACTCAGCCCATGGCGCCTTTACGGGCTCGCTTTTTACCATTACCGGACCCGGTCGTTTTCCCAGTCATACGTCCAGAAGTATTCATAATGGAGCCATTCCAGGGTTTCCGGGTCCTTTTGCTTCAGTTTTTCTTCCCGTTCCGCCATCATCCAGCCGGTCTGGGAAAGGTGGGCTTTCATGGCGCCGATTTTTTGCTCGGCTGCGCCGCTCACATCATTGCGGACATCCGGCTTTCCGATCTCCGCTTCATGGTTTTTGGAAAAAGCAACGCAGTGGAGTTTCGGGCGTTTGTCTTCAGGAATCCGGCGGAGCGCGCGGACAACGGCTCTTCCGGTTGCTTCATGGTCAGGGTGGACAGAGTAGCCCGGGTAAAAGGTAATGACAAGTGACGGGTTCAGCTCGTGGACGAGGTCGAGTACCATTTTGGCCATCTTCTCATCATCTTCAAATTCTACCGTTTTATCGCGCAACCCCATCATGCGCAAATCCTGGATCCCCATGATTTCGGCCGCTTTTTGCAGTTCTCTTTTCCGGATATGCGGCAGCGATTCCCTTGTGGCAAAAGGGGGATAGCCGAGATTTCGCGCCATTTCCCCGAGCGTAAGGCAGGCATAAGTGACCGGCGTGCCGTTTTTCACATGGGTTGCGATCGTGCCGGATACACCGAAAGCCTCGTCATCGGGATGCGGGAAAATCACCAGAACATGGCGCTCTTTTTCCATTTTTCTCATCTCCTCACTCAAATGGTGTTGTACTCAATTCGAGGGCAACGGCCAGCTTCCCGTCAAAACCGTGGCCTGCAAAAAGCAGGCGGTCGAATTCATCTTTTTCAAAGTGGGTCAGGCCTTCTGCATAAATCCAGCCGATTTTCATTTTCAGGCCGATCCGGTACGGGCCGTCCCCAACAATTTTTCCGTGTTCATAGGATACTTGCGCATTGCGGATATAGGCGCCTGCAGAGAAAAATGACTCATTGACATGGGAGGCATAGGCGCCATTGGTTGTTTCCAAATGGATATACACCGGTTTTCCGGCAAGTTCGTCCAGCCATTTTTGGGCTGTTTGTTTTTGTATCGGTTCCATTTTTTTCCTCCTTTTGGCCGTCCGCTCCTGTTTCTTTCCATTATACCAACCGGCGGCGCTTTAAGGAAAAATTAAAAACCGGGTCCCCGGCGGAAAGTTCCGGCAGGGCCCGGTTTGGCTTAAGAGTTGGTATGCGAAAAACGGGTATAGGCTCCGTGCATCACAGGGCCGACATATTCGTTCAGCTTAAAGCCGTGTTCAATCGCCATATGGACAAATTCTTTTGCCACTTTCACTGCGCCGGACACTGTGTTGCCCTTTGCCAGTTCGGCCGTGATGGCTGCGGCAAATGTGCAGCCTGCACCGTGGTTATATGTTGTTTTTATTTTTTTCGATTCGAGAATTTCAAAATCTTCCCCATCATAGAACAAGTCGATGGCCTGATCCGTATCCAGCCCCCTGCCACCTTTGATGACAACATTTTTCGCGCCCAGTTCATGGATTTTGACCGCTGCTGCTTTCATATCCTCAACGGTTTTAATCGGGCCGGTTTGTGCCAGCTGCCAGGCTTCAAACAAGTTCGGCGTTGTAATCGTCGCCCGCGGCAGCAAAAGCTCGCGCATTGCATCCGTATTTTCCGGCTGCAATACTTCATCTTCGCCTTTGCATACCATAACCGGGTCAATGACCACTTTGTCGAGATGGTATTCATCTATTTTACGGGCGGCCAGTTCAATAATATCCACTGAACCGAGCATACCGGTTTTCATGGCATCAATTCCGACAGAAAGGATGGTCTCAAGCTGCGGTTCAACAATGTTGACATCAATCGGGAAAACATGATGATGCCATCCGTTTTTAGGATCCATCGCAACGATGGAAGTAATCGCGGACATGCCGTAAACCCCGAGTTCCTGGAATGTTTTCAAGTCCGCCTGAAGTCCCGCGCCGCCGCTCGAATCAGAACCGGCCAGCGTAAAAGTTTTCTTTAAACCCATCACGCACCCATCTCCTTTAAAATAAGCTTTACACTATTTTAGAATATAATACTGCCATAAAAAATACAAATCCCGGGGACGGGCAGTATGTGGCAAGTTTTTCTCGATAGTATTTAAATATTGGGTTTTTCAAGACACTCTTTTTTGTACGCTTTTCGGCTACTTCGCTTCGCTTGCTCTCCTGGATAAGTGGCAATAATTTTTCAAATTAATGCCCAGACTGAAATTAAAACCCAAGAATTTTGCTTAAATGCCCCATTGCCGATGATAGGCTAATGCTAATAAAAAATAGAAAACACGCCATTAACTTTTTCATGGTAAATTCCCTTTCTGTCTATATCATACGGGGAAAAGGGGGGAAAGTTTCATGTATCCTATGAACTCCTAAATACAAGGGAGATCTCTTTCCAAAAGAAAGTGTGTATTTCTAACATAATACTATTAATACAATAGCAATACCTTTTCCACTTGTTTTACTATTGATGTTATGTTAAACTTTAAAAAAGTTTAAACTTCTTTTTGACTAAGTTTAAAGGGGAGACTTCTTTTGGGGGATACACAAACAATAAAAGAAACGATTGAAATGTGTTTTCATTCACTATCAAAAAAGCAGCAAAAGGTTGCAAGTTTTGTACTAAATAATCCGACATATGTTGCTACACACTCAGCAGCTGAGGTTGGTATGAAGGCGGAGACAAGTGAAACAACCGTTATCCGTTTTTGTTACGCACTTGGATTGACGGGTTATGCTCAATTACAAAGGGAAATTACCTTATTTGTTTTTAATCAAACAACGGCTAGTACGCTTGGTAATTACTTTTCATCCAAAAAAGAACTTTTTAATGACCAACAACTAATCGAAAAGGCAATAGGGAAAGATATAGTTAGAATTAACAGAATATCCGAACAAGTCGATAAACAAATGTTTTTTAAAGTAACCAAGCAATTACATGAAGCAAAAAATATTTATGTGATGGGAGTTGGTGCTTCACGATTCGCTGCAGAATGGTTGCATTTTACAATGAGTATTCTTCGGCCAAATGTATCGATAATCCAAGCTAAAACACCTGAATTTATTCGAATCATGCAGGAAATAATGGACGAATCGACTGTCATCGTGATCTCACTACATCGTTATTTTAAAGAACCGCTTCAAATGGCTGAAGTTTTACACAAACGGGGGATTCCGGTTATTGGGATTACTGATTCAAAGTTAGCACCGATTCATGAGCATTGTTCACAAGCTTTCGTATTAGAACAGACAGAAAAATCAACCATTGACTTGATGCCTGCACTAATATCCTTCCTCAATTTATTAGTAACAGGGATGATGTCATTTGATCCTGAATATTATAACGAACAACGATTACATTATGATGATCCTAACAACAGTTTTATCGCAGAATAATGGAGTTGAAAAAAATGTTGGTACAAAAATTAGCGGAAAGGTTACAACCTATTTTTAACCATTTACATGAAAACCCAGAAATCAGTTGGAATGAAGTAGAAACAACAAAATACATTAAGAGTTTTCTCAAATCGGAAAACTTAAAACCAAAAACCTTTGAAAATATGACTGGATTATATGTGGATATTGGTAAAGGAACACCTCGAGTTGGATTCAGAACGGATATGGATGCTCTTTGGCAAGAAGTCGATGGAAAATTTCAAGCAAACCATTCTTGTGGTCATGATGGACATATGACGGTGGCACTTGGCGTAGTTCTTCTATTAAAAGATTTGGCGCCAACACTTCCAGGGGCAGTCCGTATTATTTTCCAACCTGCTGAGGAAAAAGCGCAAGGAGCAAAAGCAATGGTCGAACAAGGTGTTGTTGACTCGTTGCAATTTTTATATGGTGCACATGTCCGTCCTCTTGTTGAACTTAAGGATGGAACGTTTGCACCAGCCTTACATCACGGAGCAGCTAAGCTTTTCTCAGGTAAAATTCAAGGTGTAGAAGCGCATGGGGCACGGCCGGAAGAGGGGAAAAATGCGATTGAAATAGCATCTGCAATCATTGATGGGCTAAAGCGTATTTGGATTAGTCCTACAGAGCAAGCCTCCATCAAAATGACTCAGCTACACGCTGGTGGCACCGCGACAAACATTATCCCAGCAAATGCCACATTCAGCATTGATGCACGTGCACAAACCAATGCCACCATGGAGGTATTAACAAGCGGCTTCGAAAAGGTTATTACTGCAGTAAGCATGATGTATGATGTATCCATTCCTTATCAAGTTGACGCACATGTTGCTGCAGCTCAGGTCGATGATACAGCAAAAATGATTTTAAAGGAAGCCATTATCGATGTAATAGGGGAGGAAAACTGTGCACAAGAAGTAATTACACCTGGTGGAGAAGATTTTCACTTTTATACCTTCTTGAAGCCACAACTAAAAACGACGATGCTAGGGATTGGCTGCGGTGTTACACCAGGACTACATCATCCAAACATGGTGTTTAACCAAGATAGACTATCAACAAGTTCAGTAATTATAACGCGGGCACTTGTGTTAACACTAGAATATTTAGAAAAGGGTGAAAAGTTATGATTAACATTTGCGAACTAAAAACAATGAATGAAATGGAACAAGTTCAGGAACTCGAACGAAAGGTTTGGGGAATGGACCCCGTTTTACCAACGCATCAAACACTGACAGCAGTAAAAAACGGCGGTATAATCATTGGTGCCTTTGACGGAGAGAAATTAGTTGGTTTTAGCTATGGATTTTCCGGATTTCAAAATGGGAAGAGTTATCTATGTTCTCACATGCTTGGGATTGATGAAGCATATCGTTCACAAGGCATTGGTGAAATGCTGAAGCGAAGTCAATGCAAAGTTGCTATAGAAAAGGGCTATTCCTTGATAAAGTGGACTTATGACCCACTTGAGACAAGAAATGCTTTTCTCAATCTAACGAAATTAAATGGTATATGCAATACATATATTGAAAATTGCTATGGAGAAATGAATGATAACCTTAACCAAGGTCTCCCATCCGATCGCTTTGAAGTTCATTGGTATGTAAAAAGCCCGCATGTAGTTGAAAAACATGTTCCAAACATACAAAGTATCTTACCTCTGAATACACTAGCATTTAATGAAAAGGGACAACCTGTCTGTATTACAGAGCAAGAAAACGAATTAACAGGCCAAGCATATTCCATAACTGTCCCAAAGGATTTTCAGGGTTTAAAAGCAGTCAGCGAGGATCTTGCGCTGGATTGGCGACTAAAGACACGCAGACTTTTTCAAAAACTTTTCCATGCTGGCTATGCAGCGGTACAATTAGAAAAGCATGATACAAATGGTAAATATATTTTTATTAAAAAAGACACATTAGAACTTGGAGGAGAATAACTGTGAAAATTACAGATATCACGATTCGTCATTTAAAAATGACGATGAAAAGCCCTTTTACGACTAGCTTTGGAACATTTAAGGATAAGGAATTCTTACTGCTGGAAGCAAAAAATGAAGATGGAACCGTTGGCTGGGGGGAATCTGTTGCATTTAATGCCCCTTGGTATAACGAAGAAACCTTAAAAACAAACTGGCATATGTTGGAGGATTTTTTAATACCACTGATCTTAAATAAGGAAATAAAACATCCAGATGAAGTGAATCAAATGTTTGCTCCGATTCGCAAAAATAACATGGCAAAGTCCACAATTGAAGGTGCCATATGGGATATATACGCTCAACAAACGAACCAATCCCTTGCACAAGCCCTGGGAGGAACGAAAGATAAAATTGAAGTTGGGATCAGTATTGGTATTCAAAACTCGATTGATGAATTACTGCGTGTTGTCGATGGTTTTTTAAAGGAAGGTTATAAACGGATTAAAGTAAAGATTAAGCCAGGTTGGGATGTAGACGTGATACGTTCCTTACGTGAACACTTCCCAAATGTACCCATTATGGCTGATGCAAACTCTGCTTATCGTTTAAAAGACATCGATCTTTTAAAACAGCTGGATGAATTTGACTTAATGATGATTGAACAACCGTTAGCATCAGACGATATTATCGACCATGCACAGTTGCAAAAGGAATTGAAAACTCCAATTTGTTTAGATGAAAGCATTCATTCTTTGGAAGATGCGCGAAAGGCTATAGAGCTGGGAAGTACAAAAATAATTAATATTAAAATTGGACGAGTTGGAGGACTCACAGAAGCGAAGAAAATTCATGATTATTGTGAAGAAAAGGGTGTTCCCGTTTGGTGCGGTGGTATGCTTGAATCAGGTATTGGGCGTAGCCATAATATTGCTTTAACAACTTTGTCAAACTTTATCCTACCGGGGGATACAGCTGGTTCTAACCGCTATTGGGAAAAAGATATCATTCGCCCTGAAGTTGTTGCAACA
The DNA here is from genome assembly GCF_000290615.1 of Heyndrickxia coagulans DSM 1 = ATCC 7050. Lineage (GTDB taxonomy): Bacteria > Bacillota > Bacilli > Bacillales > Bacillaceae_C > Weizmannia > Weizmannia coagulans. The sequence continues at coordinate 1,616 of NZ_ALAS01000221.1, read as the reverse complement.
GATGGGTATATTGATGTTCCACAAACACCAGGTATCGGTTATGAAGTAGACCGCGAAACGGTTGAAGCCTATACCGTAGCAAAAAAAGAATATAGATCAGGAGGAACCACCGTATGAAAAAAAGCTTTCAAATTGGTAGTGCCTTTGTCGGATTAATCGTTGGGGCTGGATTTGCCTCTGGACAAGAAGTCATGCAATATTTCACAAGTTTTGGTATTTGGGGGACTGTTGGTGGTTTACTTGCCACCCTCCTTTTCATTTTTTTAGGGTATACATTTGCTCAGCTGGGAACAGATTTACAAGCAACTTCACATAAAAGTGTCATTTATCATATTGGCGGTCGCTATCTTGGTCCTATTCTTGATATTTTAATTACATTTTTCTTATTTGGTGTAGCCGTTGTTATGTTTGCTGGATCTGGGTCTACCTTTCAGCAAATCTTCGGTATTGATACAAGGGTTGGTAGTATAATAATGATTGTCCTCACTATTCTAACGCTATTATTAAATACGACAAAAATTATTAATATTATTGCGATGATAACACCATATTTGTTGACGATTATTTTTATCATTTTAATCTATTCGATTTTTACTATGGATCTATCATTTCCTGAGGCAGATACAATGGCAAAAGTTCAAGCTTCTGCAGCACCCAACTGGATTATAGGTGCCTTTCTCTATGTATCTTATAATTTAGCTGCAGGTGCCGCATTACTCATCGTGATGAGCGGCGGAGTTAAAGACAGAAGAGTTGCTGGGATGGGTGGTATTCTTGGTGGTGTGATGTTGGGAGGATTAATTATCCTTATCCATATTGGAATGTTTGCGAAAATAGATGTTATAGCGGGAGCAGATATGCCGACATTGGCACTTGCGGAACAAATTCATCCAGTCGTTGGAATATTAATGGCTATAGCTTTACTAGGCATGATCTATAATACAGCTGTCGGGATGCTCTATTCCTTTATTGTACGATTCATTGCACCTGATAGTAAAATGTATAAACCTAGCGTAGTGATTATCGGTTTACTTGGGTATGTTTTAAGTCTAGTTGGTTTTACAACACTTGTAGGAAAAGTATATGCAACAATGGGGTATTTAGGATTCGCTTTAATGATTGCAGCAGTGATTGCCTGGTTCAAGAAAAGAAAACCAGAAAAGATAGAAACAAGGGTAAGTCAAAATTTCTAAATAATTTAAAACTTCATCTAATTTAAAACTAGTTCTAGTGTCCGGATTACCTAAACTTTTATCCCGCCTTAACGGGCAGTAAGACCCTTAACGAGAAATTTTGAGCGGGGTACTCAGTTGCCTGATTCTGGCGGGTTACTATTTTAGTGGGGAAGGAAAGGAAGCCCCACTAAATGAGACCACTGAAAAAGTATTTGCTTTTCGTAATTAATGAGCACATTTATCGATATATCGTAAATCAAAAAAGTCAATTGTCTACATATAATAGGTAATTGGCTTCTACTTTTCTATATACCAATTTTTTCAGTGGACTCCCACTGAATAGCGTTTCACTTAGAGCCCTTGCCAAAATGCTATATCCCCTGAAACTGTAAGCAGTCAGACAATTAAAGGTCGTTGATTTATTCCACTAAAGAAAAAAGA
>NZ_ALAS01000220.1 GCF_000290615.1 Heyndrickxia coagulans DSM 1 = ATCC 7050 | reverse complement strand
GCGCCAGCTTTACTCCAATGCATCCCCCTTTTCTTCATTCTGAATGAGATATGCCTTTGATTTGATTCCATTGCCCCCAGGCCTCTCGCACCTTCCGGTACGTTCTCTACCTTGTCCCTCCAGTCAAAAATGCGGTCCCAGTTTTTTAGGATGTACGAACGAAACTCCTTGACTTTCTTAAGGCTCTTTTCATCCGTCAATGTGCTTTCATGCGTATCCAAATACAATGTGAATTGGTCTAGGTCATGCGTTCTAATCGCTTTTCTAATTTGCTCTTTGATCTCGCTCTTTCCGCCCCCGAATGTCCTTACGATGGCTTGTGCAACGTGGTAGGTATCCAGCTGGTTGAGCACCGGAAATTCCGACTGTGAGAATGCTGTTTGAAACCGTTCAGCTGTATACCCTGCACCTCCATCGCTGTTTGTAATGACATGCGCTTTTTCAAGAGAGTAGGTGTTGGCAGCTTTGGCTTGCACTTCATCCCAAAATGTCTGGATTGCTTCCGTCGTCATGATAACTGTTGGCTGACGCAGGGAGACCCTTTTGCCATTGGCTTCCCATCCCTCATAGAGAATGGCGTGGTGGACTTC
>NZ_ALAS01000219.1 GCF_000290615.1 Heyndrickxia coagulans DSM 1 = ATCC 7050 | reverse complement strand
GTCTTTTTTCTTTAGTGGAATAAATCAACGACCTTTAATTGTCTGACTGCTTACAGTTTCAGGGGATATAGCATTTTGGCAAGGGCTCTTGTAAAAAAGAATATTGCGGTAACATATCTGACAAGCAAATACCGGTTATAGTACATCGATTTAAGCATCTGGTTTTTTTGATTTTTTTCAAATAATGCTTTTTCTACGTCATTCATAAAAATCCCTCATTTATTAAAAATCTGGCTCCCCGCTATTTGTGATAACTTAAGCTATCATCCATTACCTCCAATCCAAAAGACTTCTTAACGGGTATCTTGCTGATGACCACCTTCCTTCCGTCTATTTATAAAATTTGGCATTGCCTGATGAATATATTGTAAATAGCGAAGACCCACATTTTAATTACATAAACAAATCAATCATTTGGCAGCTCTTGCAGGATTAAGTTCCCTAATTTTTCAACACCCATTGGAATCGGAATATAGGCTTGCGGCGGAATATTTACAACTGGCTTTCCTACACGTTCACCGGCTTCCTTAAGCTTTTGAAAATACATCTTTGTTTGTGGGCTGACTAAATATAAATCAAAGCCCCCTTTTTCAATCATCTTATTGCCTTCATTTGCTGAAACGGCATCCACTTCAATCTCCTTGCCTATTGATTTAAAAAATTCCGTTGTCTTCTTCGCCATTAAAGAAGAGGACATGCCTGCTGCACAAATAATTAATGCTTTTTTCATAATAAATGCCTCCAATTGGTTTTTTTGTTATTTAAACTTGCTTATCAATAAATGAAAGAGTTCCATTGCTTTTAATGGCCCGCTTGTGCCGCCAATCATACATTTTTCAAACAGCAAGCTTGGCAATTTGTTAGCACTTTCGGCATTCAAGTTCATTTGTTTTTTTATAAAGTTCAATGATTTCTTTTGCCAGGTCAATCACTGTCATGGCATTCATTAAATGATCCTGTGCGTGTATAAGCAATATACTGATTTCTAATTTTTCCCCGCTTGCTTCCCCCTTTATAAGGTTTGTTTGAAAACGATGAGCGATTGTCATGGCTTCATTGGCTTCTTCAATTTTTTGCTCAGCTAATGCAAACTCGCCTGCTTTCGCATGGTTGATGGACTCCGCAGCTAAGCTTCGGGCATTTCCGCCATTTAGGATAATTTGAAAGCTGATTTCTTCTATGTTCAACGTCATCACCCTTAACTTGAAAATTGTGTTTTTTATCCTTTTTGTTGCATAATACAAAGAATTGGTCCTTGCTGTTGAAACACAAATCGTAAATCAATCTGGATGTATCCTTAATCACTGCTTGATGCTTCTTTTTATCAGCTGCTTACCTTAACTCCATATTAATATGGAAACGGTTTCACTTTAACCCAAACTCTTTCCTTAGCGCAACGGAAATCATTACTGGAAAAAATAAAGCAACGGAAAAATGGAATCAGGATCATTTTTCCGCTTTCTCCCCATTAACATGACTGCCGCTATTTCAATAAAACATGGCACCAAGCTTTTAAGTATACCTTTTTGTTTATCGCATTTGCCAATACTGCGGTAAGCAAAAGGCTGTTTGCAGAGGTTTTAGATTTTAAGAACCTGGCATTAAAAGTGCAATTGGAAAGATTTTCTGTACCGAATGCTTTCATTTCCCGATTAACGGCTGTAAGAGCGGGTAATGATATAGTACAAACACCAAAAGGAGGGACCGTTATGGAACATGCAAAGGCGTTAGTGGTGAAATTTATTATGGTCGCAGTTGTGTTGGGCATCATTTTATCCGCCATCTTCAACATGCCGTTTGGCGATATGATCGCCACCAGTGTAGTGCTGACCATTCTTGCATATGTCCTGGGAGATTTGATGATTTTCAAGCGGGAAAATGAACGCGAGGAAGATACGCAAAGAAATATCATGGCGACTGTCGCGGACTTTGTTCTGGCGTACCTTGTTGTGTGGCTGATGGGACGATCACTCGCCCCGGACATGGACAATCTGTTATGGGCGGCGCTGGCTTCAAGCATCGTAATTGCAGCCGGCGAATGGTTCTTCCATAAATATTTGCACCATCTTTTCCATCACACGCCTGACCGTGAATATACCGGATACGGCGGTGACTGATTGAAAAAACGGCAGCTGATGAGCTGCCGTTTTTTCGTATTCCTATAAAAACTTACCATTCATCAATCAATCATCCAATTGTGCAAGCATCAAGTTTTTCAATCGCTGTGCACTTCTTCGGGCCAAGCAAAACTTTTATTTCCCTCACCTTACCGTAACCATTCTTGTTTTGCTTTTGTTTCCGGCTCTGTCTTTCGCAAAAATGGAAAGCTTTGTGCCTTTTTTCTGTTTGCTGATTCTCACACTGTATGCGCCCCTGGCATTTGCTGTGGCTTTGCCGATCTGTTTGCTGCCGCGGTATACATAGACAACTACTGATTTTTCCGCTTTACCCGCAACATGTGTGGACTTCGTTGTGACATTGCCGGCAGTCGGCATGCCCGGTGCCGTTTTGTCTTTTACCGTTACTTTCACTTTGCTGCTTTTTAAACCGGCCTCTGTGTAGACATAGAGGACTGTTCCGGCTTTTTGCTTTGAAACCGGAACTTTAAAATATCCTTTCCCGTCTGCCGTTCCGCGTGCAAGTATTTTTCCGTTCTTCATAATGGCCACTTCGATGCCCGGGTCAGCGCTGCCGGAAATGGATGTGCTATTATCGCCGACAGTCCATACTTTAGGTGTTTTCGGCTGCTGTGCCTTGCCGCCGATACTTCCGGACAGCAGCGTGTACGTCACATCCCGCCCTTTTCCGGACGGAACGGAGAAGCGGCTTGCCGAAGACAGCTTTTTCACAACCGCCCCGCCGCCTTTTAATTTCAGTGAACTGCCGTTGTAAGTTTTAATTCGGAGCGGTTTGAACGCGGCACTCCCTTTAAATCCGTATAATCCGTTTGTCTGCTTTAACACGAGTGCGGCCCGGAAATCGGTCATAAACTGCCCGAAAGTCAGGTTCGGGTCAATGTATTTTTGGATCACATCCTGGATAGCTTTTTCATTTGTATTCGGATCATCCATGATTTTTTTGAAAATGGCATCGCCTTGTCCGCATTGGATTTTCAAATACTCCATAAACAAATAGGACAAGGAATAATTGGCAAGCACATCCCCGCTGTCATCCCAGTAGAGAAGCGAGTGGCCGTTTGTAATGGAAGCATCATTGTTATAGTCATCAATCCGGTCGGAAAGCGGTTTGCCGGTATAGATTTGCTCTGCGGCCATGGACATCCCTTCGTCAATCCATGTATCAAACGTATCCCAATGATGCTGGATGAACACTTTCTGGTTAAAAGAGATCATATGCTGAAACTCATGGGCGAGCGTCGAATACGCTTCGGTTACATTTTTGGATGTCCCCGTCCCCATAAGCGGGTATGTGTCAATATAAAAGATTTCCGACTTGTTGGAAGTGTCGGCATCAAAAAGGTCAAGCGGGTAAAAATAGCCGGCTACATATCCGCCCGAGCCGTCAAACCCGTCCTGGATGTCATAACAAAGAATATTCACTTTCCCATTACCATCAACATCGGACGGCATGCCGAAATATCTCGTATCGAGCGCATAAATACGGTTGTCAAATTCTTTTCCAAGCTGTGCAGCCTGGGCGCCGTTCAGCTGGTTGTTGTATACCCAGACATCCGCATGCGGCCCGCTGTATAAAAGCTTGGCGCTTACTTGGTAATCTTTATTGCTGGCAAGATTGGACACCCAGAATTTTTTCGTATCACCTACCCGGGGAGGGCGGGTTTTTTTCATTTCCATGCGGATGGAATACTTCCGCAGGCTTAAATATTTTAATAGATCAAATGGCTTCTGGTAATCAATCCGGTAAACACTGCTTTTGAACTTTTGGCGGAGCGGTGCCAGGTTCGCAATCTTGAAAGTGCCGGTCGGCTCTGTCAAAAGGCTCGAGACAGACTCGTTGCTGACAAGCTTATAATAGTCCTGGGCCGACGCGCTTCCGCCTGCGCCGAATACCCCGGCCGGGAGTATAAACAATAGCGATAGAATAATAGGCAAAGATAATGCCCGCCTGAACATTCTCAATGAAATTCCTCCTGTACCTTTGTCCGGGCAACCCGGCCCTTTTGAAAAGTTGTTTCTTCCATTCTAGCACAGCCGTCCGAATGTTGGCTGAAAATGAGAGAGGTTTTTTTACAAGTTTTACCCAAATTTGCCTGGCTGCAATGTCGATGAGTGGATTCTTCTGCAGCAACAAAAGTATGGGACTGGCCTGCACAACCCTTACCATTTCCACTAAAAAGCAGCGGGAAGTTTCATATTCCCGCTGCATTGTGGAGTTTTTCGGCCTCCGCTGCGACCCCGGCGCTGGCTGTTTCGATTTCTTTTACAATTTTAACAAGTTCTGCCACATGGTTTTGGACGATTAATGCCGTTTGTTTGTTTTGTTTGACCGAAGCGGTAATTTGCCGGAACGATTGTCCTGCCGCTCCTGCATTGCCATCCCTATTTCTATCTTTTCAACAAAAGAATAGTACCCTTTTTTCTGTTCAGCCGCTATATAAGGAGTGAAAGGGGGTGAGCGGGAATGGCACAAGTCAATTTAACAAATTCCCGCATTTCATTAATCTTTGATAACGGGGTGAATGAAAATGGAAAACCGGTGACCAAAGCGAAGTCGTTTGCCAATGTGGCCGTGTCGGCAACACCCGATGCCATCCGGCAATTTGCAGAGGCATACGCTTCGCTGCAGCAAAAAGCGCTGGTCCGTGTGACGCGCACTGACTTGAACGACATCAGTGCGTGAAAATAAAAAAAGGGGGAATGGGTAGATGAAAACTTTGGAACTTCAGTTTTTGACGCAGGACAATAAAACAGTGAGGGTTGCAGTCGATGAGCCGGCAGAACCCATCGATACGGTGAAAGTGAAAAACGCCATGGCCCAGATGCTCGGCTCGGGCGTGCTGGTCAGTTCATCCGGCATGGCGCTCTCCAGCGTGAAAGGCGCACGCCTTATTGAGCAAAACATTACGGAATATACGCTGGCGTAATCTTTTGCCCCCGGTTCCCGTTCCGGAACGGGGGCTCTTGATTTTACAGGGGGAGAGGAGAAATGCATGAAATGGTGTCGCTCATCAGTGAAGTCGGATTTCCGGTCGCCGTCACCGTCTTTTTGCTGTACCGGATTGAGGCCAAGCTTGATGCGGTGATTGAATCGATCCAAAACCTGCCGGAACGGATGAAGGGAATCTGAAAGGGAGGGGCTTATGTACAAGCCCCTCCCTTTTGCCGGATGGATCATTTTCCGGTTTGCCGTTGTTCATATTCCACAAAGCAGCGCGAGCCACAATCTCCCCGCTTTTTCCCGCATACCTGCCGCCTGCATGCTCCATTTCCGCAAAATCCACGCTATAGATGGTACACTTCGAGCAGAACGCGAACATTCGTGAGCAGTTCCCCCACATGAAAATTGGGACATGCTGCTATTTTCCCTCCGATTCTGCATTCCCCGGCACACCTGTTTTCAACATTGGAAAAACAAAGAACAGCCCGATGATGAAAAACAACGCAGCAAGTTCGAAAACAGCAGTGATCGAAAACCATTCCTTCAATGCCCCCGCAAGGCTCATGGTCACCACCATGGAACCAGTGAAAAGCGGGCTCAAAATGCCGTTCACCCTGCCGATAAAATCGGATTCTGTATTTTGCAGGATCAGGGTGTTGATGCCGATCTGGATGCTCGGCATGAAAAAGCCCGAAACGAGTTCGGCGGCAAGCGTCAGCCAGAGCGCAGTCGAAGCACCGATTACCGCAAGCCCGATGGCATTTGCAAGCATACCGGTGAACAGCATTTTTTGCGGTGAAGCGGATTTTGAAAGGGCCATGGAAAAAGCGCCGCCTGTAATCATCCCAATGCCATTCACCATCACAAGCCATTGCAGGTTCTCTTTCGGCAGGCCGAGGCGGTCCGTTACGAGGAAAATGTTCATTGGCTGGATAAAACCGACGCCAAGCCCGGCCGCCAGAAAACCAAGTCCCAACAGCCGCAATTCCTTTTTAGATAATACATAGCGAACACCGCTCTTCATTTCCTGGAAAATATTCGACAATTTTTCCTTCTTTTCAATTGCCTGGTCTTGCGGGATAAATGACAAACTGGCGGCGGAAAACAGAAAAGCGAGACCGGTTATCAAAATAGAATAATCTATTCCAAACCTTTCATAGGAAAACGTGCCGACCACCGGGCCAAAAATCATGAAAACAGCAAAAATGGTCTGGTAAACGGCCATTGCCTGCTGGATCAGGCGTTCCTCCAAATGCATTTTAAACAGTTTCATCCCGGACGGTTGCGAAAACTGCGATAAAATCGAGGAAATCAGTGTTGCAAAAAAGACGGACTGCCACGAGCCAAAAACAAGCGCGCCGATGACGCCAAAAATGGATACGGCACTCAGCAAATCACACCAAACCATTGTTTTCTTCGGCTGCCAGCGGTCCGCAAATGTCCCGCCGATAAAACTAAAAATGAAAATGGGCAGAAACTCCGCCACTGAAATCATGGAAACGGCAAACGGGTTCCCGTTTGTTTTTTCTGTCACAAACAACAGGACGGCAAAATTCTGCACCCAAATGCCCACCTGCAAAAACAACGCGGATACAAACACCATCCGGACAAACCGGTTTCTCAAAAGCTCTCTCACAAGCGTCCCCCTCTGGCCAAATCTGTCTCATATCGTGCCATTATCATACCGGAATCGGAAGCCTTAAGCAATACAGATTGATTTCCGGGCCGTTGCATAAACGAAAAATTCCCATTAACAATTTGGAAAAACCATGATATGATAGCGATTAGATTAGAAAAAAAATTTGAAGAAAAGGGTCGAAAAAATGAAGAAGAAGATATTTATCACACTCGGGATTCTCTTAGCGATCATCGTGATCGGAGGCGGAGGGTTCGCCTATTACGTCTACCATTCAGTCCAAAATGCCGCAGACAAAATGTATGACAGCAAATCCGTGAAACCATCCGAGAAGAATACGGAAAAAATTAAAAGCGAAAAACCCATCTCCATTCTTTTACTCGGTGTGGATGAACGGGCCGGAGATGTAGGAAGATCCGATACGGTCATTATTCTTACCCTGAACCCGCAAAAAAAAGCCATGCAGATGATTTCCATTCCGCGTGATACGAGGACAGAAATCGTGGGCAAGGGGACATTGAATAAGATAAATGCGGCTTACGCTTATGGCGGGCCAAAAATGGCACTGGATACAGTAAACAAATTTGCCGATTTAAATCTTGACCAGTACATACGCATAAACATGGAAGGACTGGCTGACCTTGTTGACGCTGTTGGCGGTGTAACCGTCCACAACAAAATCAGCTGGCATGACGAAGGATATTATAAAAAAGGCTATTATTACGCCAAAGGGAACATCACATTGGATACCGGCAAAAAAGCGCTTGGTTATGTGAGAATGCGCCACCTTGACCCTCAGGGCGACTTTGGCCGCAACCAGCGCCAGCGTGACGTCATTATGGCCGTCATTAACAAAGCGTCGACAATCCAGTCTTTCTCACGCTATCAGGAAATCCTGGCTGCGATCCAGAACAACATCAAAACAAACCTGACGCTTGATGATATGAAAAACATTGCGATGAACTACCGCGACTGCCGCCAAAATACGACAGACTATGAAGTAAAAGGCTCAAGCGCGACCATTGATGGCATCTACTACCTCAATGTCAGCCAGGCAGAACGCGACAAAGTCCATAACATGGTTACCAATATGGAACAATGAGGACAGGCCCCATTGCCCGGGGCCTGCCCTTTTCAATTTTTATTTTTGTTTTTCTTGCGGTTTTACCGGAGATCTTTCCGGCTCTATGTCTTTGTGATGATGCTGTTTTTCCTGTTGTTCCGGTGAGTCGCCTTTTTTGTCCTTGTTGTAATCCATTTGGTGCCTCCTCCCGGCTAGATTGATGCTCCTCAAGCAAGCATCACTGCCTGTTTGTTGTAAAAATACCCGGCAGGTGCACGGAATAAACAAAAAACATTGGCGCCCGCACCAGTTGGAGAGATACCTGTCCCTTTTACGGGGAACGTGTGCTAAAAGGCAAACAACCTTACAAGCTTGCATCAGCCGCCGGTACCTGCCCCGTCCGGAGTGCTTTTACAAAAGCGGCCCGTGGAAAACGGAAACGCTCAAAACAGCTTGAACAAAACCCATATTACAAATGCCCACACCGGAATGGACAATCCAATGCCAATCAGACAGCCTTTCGCAAAATCTCCGTCTTTGTCATTCATTTCTTCATTTCCCTTTTTTATCAAGATGATCGAAATTCGCTTTGTTATCATTTTGGCGTATATGGTGAACATTATTATAACAATCCATTTTTCGAAAACCAAGTAACGATTGACCGGAACATGCGTTTGTTTATATAATGGAAACAGGTGATCCGTATGCCGCAAATCTTAACCGAGGAAGAAGAAAAACTGATCGAGGCATTTATCCTTCTGCCGCTTGCCAAAAGGACGCTGGAACGGGACCAGAGAGCGATCCGGGCAAGCCTGTTAAAATTTAAAGAGCCTTATCTTTTTGCAACAGACCAAATGCTTTTGCAAATTTCATCCTGCCTCGCCCAGGTTAAACGGGAAGCCGGCAGAAAAAAGATGCGCTTTTACAAACGGAACGACCTTTCCTATACCGTGTTTGTGCGCGGCTGGCGGTTTGAAAAGAATTACCACCCGCAAATAGCAGCGGAGTGGGTAAGAAACCGAATCACCGGTTTCTTCCTCCCGTTGCGCCGGCCTTTTGAAGAACAGTAAAGAGCTTGCGAAAACCAACAGCTTTACTGGTATTTTAAGGAACGCCGCCCGGACGTAAAGCGCTCCAAAACGCCTGTCCATGAAGCATTTCGGAATACACGGGAGATTGGAATGCCGGGTGAAAGGGAGACGCCCCCCTCTTTTTAAAGAACGCGAAAAAATTCCAATATACGATTGACAAACAGCCAGTGTAATCCCGGAGAACATGGCAGCCTGGAATTTTCACACGCCCGGAAATCCCTTTAGCGGATCCTCCCCGCTAAGCGCTTGTTTTCTTCCACTTTTTGAAACTTTCTTCCAGACGGGCAAACCCTTTTTTCATTTCCTCATCACTGCAGTAGGCGAAACAAAGGCGGATTTTTGTGTTTGGCCCGCGCTCAAGCGTAAAGGCATCACCCGGCACAAATACGGCGCCGTCCTGTGCCGCCATTTTCATCCATTCCGCCACACCGCCTTTTTTAACATCAATCCAGTAAAACAGCCCGCCGGCAGGTTCAGCCCCTTCCCATTGCTCCGTTTCATGCATATGCTGTAAAAACCGTTTTGTCCAGTCTTTCCGTTTTTCATAAAAGTGTTTTTGTTTTGCAAGGATCTGTGGCCAGTTTCCGGAAGAAATGAGTTTTCCCGCCAGCATCTGGTTTATCGGCGATGTGCAGGCGTCTGTTACCTGCTTAAACTGTTCGAGTTTTTTCAGAAATACCGGGTGTGCGAGAATAAAGCCGGTCCGCATCGCGGGTGCCATGACTTTTGAAAAACTGTACAGGTATATGGTTCTTTCTTTTAAGGGATCGAGTTCGAACAAGGAAGGAGGGCGGCTGTGAAACAGCAGATCACGGTACGGATCATCTTCTATAATGATAAAATGGTACTGGTAAGCGAGTTCAATGAGTTTTTTCCGTTTTTCGAGAGAGGTCGTGACGCCGGTCGGGTTTTGGGCATTCGGAATAATATAAAGCGCTTTCAATCTTCTTGTTTGCAATGTTTTTTCAAGAAAATCAACATCCAGACCATCTTGTTCAAGCGGAATGCCGGCCGCCTTGAGCCGGTACTGGTGCATCGCCGAAAAGGCAATGGAATACGTGTACATTTCCATTGCAAAACTGTCCCCTTCATCCAGCAGCATTCTGCAGACAAGGTCAACCCCCTGCGTATTGCCGTTTGTCGCCATGACATAAGCTTCAGGAATATTTTCCTTTTTGGAGATGGCATCCACATACGGACCAAACCCTTTTGCACTACAATACTCATACAGGCGTGCCGGATCCGCCTCAAAGATTTCATTCATGATGCGCTGCAGTTCTTTTTTCGGGATCATGCTGCCATTTGGCATGCCGACGCTGAAAAATACCGGATCCCGGACAGCCGGATTGATACTATCCATATACACATCAATCGCATTTTCTTTAATCTTGCCGCTCAACGCTGAAAACATTTGCTTCATCGCCGCCGCACCCCGCTTTCCATTTCTGAAAAATTGCCTATACCCTATGTATATGGGAAAGCGCGGAGGAAAGTGACATAAAAAATGAAACGGGAAAAGAATACAAGACCACCCAGGCCGGATACCCCAGCAGCCAACAAATGCCGGAACAATAGCGGAGAATGCTTCCCGCTGTTCTGTTTTGGCATTACCCTGTCATCGAAAGCCCGAAGCCGTACGGATCGGCGCAATACAAAAGCCTGTCCCGCTTGAAAAATATTTCAAAGCGGAACAGGCTTTAAATTTCCTCTCATTCCCAGGTTTCTCAAAGGAGCCGTACTGTCCCAAAGCACATACTCTGCGGACGATTGCGTTCATGAAAACAGATTGGTTAACGCAGAAAATCCTGCAGGCTGCTTTCCACAAACTGCAAATGGCCGATCATGGCCTTGCGCGCTTTTTCGCTGTCCTTTTCTTCGATGGCTACCCTGATTCTTTCATGTTGTTCGTACAAGGCGCCCATTGTGGAAGGATCAGAAAAAAGAAGCATTCTGCGCGTTTCTTTCATTGCATCCTCCATCGTCTCGGCGACCTGGTTCATCAACCCGGTAAGAATCGGATTTTGTACAGCCCGGACAATGGCAAGATGAAAGGCAAGATCTGCTTTTTCACCGAGTTCTTCGTTTCCCGTCGCCCGCTTCATATCTGCGAGCGCCTGGCTTATACTTTCCAGATCAGCTTCAGTCCGTTTGACAGCGGCCGCGGCTGCTGCTCCGGCTTCGAGAATCTTCCGGACTTCAAGCAGGTTTGCCACATCTTCCTGGTTCATCAGTACTGCCTGCGAAATGGGATACGAAATGCCGCTTGCATCAAAGTTGCGGACAAATGTCCCCTCGCCCTGTTTTAATTCAATATAGCCGAGCGCCCTTAGTGATGTTAGCGCTTCTCTTATAGCCGATCTCCCCACTGAAAACTTTTCCGCCAGAAGCGGCACCGGATCGAGCTTATCCCCGGGCTTAAGCTCCCCGTTTTGGATCATCTCTATCAATTCATTTGCCACTTGTTCATAAATTTTTGCAGGTTTAATTTTTTTATACTTCATGTTTTCTCCTCTTATCCCTTTTCTATATTTTATGAATACCAGCAATCCGGAAAAATAGCAAACAAAAATTTAAAAAAAGAGTTGTTTTTTCTTTTCATTATACTTATACTTTTTAACATGTAAGCCTTATCATCTGATGACTATTTCATCTAATGACCTTAAAAATTGCAATTGGGATGGATTGGAGAAAATTTTTCAAAAAGGAGTGTAGATTGTTGGAGTACGTACAAAATTTTATTCCGCTTAAGGGGCATTTGTTTTTATCCGCACTGATTGCTGCCTTTCCGATTCTGTTTTTCTTCTGGGCACTCGCCATAAAAAAAATGGCGGCACATTTTGCAAGCCTTGCCACACTGGTGATTGCGCTGCTGATTTCTGTATTCGTTTACAGAATGCCGGCCGTACTGCCGGTTATGTCGGCCAGCCAGGGGATTGTGTATGGGATTCTGCCGATTGCCTGGATCATTATCAATTCTGTGTTCTTATATAAATTGACGGTCAAAACCGGCCAGTTTGATGTGATCCGCAACTCAGTCGTATCGATCACGGAAGACAGAAGATTGCAAGCTTTATTGATTGCGTTTTCATTCGGCGCTTTTTTGGAAGGCTGTGCCGGGTTTGGCGCACCGGTTGCGATTACCGCTGCGCTGCTTGTCGGTCTCGGATTCAACCCGCTTTATGCAGCCGGCATCTGCTTATTGGCCAACACTGCACCGGTAGCATTTGGCGCAATCGGATCCCCTGTCATTGCGATGGCAGGGCCGACCGGCGTTTCTGCGCTGGAAATTTCAAAAATGATCGGACGGCAATTGCCGCTTATTTCCATGTTCATCCCGCTATATCTCATCATTGTCATGGCAGGCTTTAAAAAAGCAATGGAAGTGCTGCCGGCGCTTATTGTATCAGGCTTGTCCTTTGCCTTGACACAGTTCTTCGCTTCCAATTTCCTGGGGCCGGAACTGCCGGACGTTTTATCGGCACTCGTATCTTTGGTTGTCCTTGCCGTCTTCCTGAAATTTTGGAAGCCGAAAAACATTTTCTATTTTGAGCATGAAGAGGCTGCTGCCGCGCTCGAAACGCCGCATGTTTCCAATACAGGCGGGCAAATTGCAAAAGCATGGTCGCCGTTTATTGTCCTGACGGTTTTGATCACCATCTGGGGCATCCCGCAGATCAAACTTGCGCTCACCGGGCAGTATGCCGGGGCGAACCCGGTATTAAAGGCTCTAAACCCGATCGGCGGGGCGGCTTCGTTCAGCGGGAATGTGCCATTTTTAAACAATCATATTATCAACGGCGCACACACCCCGATCGCGGCCATGTATAAGCTGGATCTGCTTGGCACTGCAGGCACAGCGATTTTTATCGCAGCCATTGTCACGAAGTTTCTTTTAAAAATTTCATGGAAAGCATGGTTTGCCGCATTCTTTGAAACGTTAAAAGAATTGAAGTTTCCGATTCTTACCATCTTGTTCATTGTCGGCTTTGCGTATGTCATGAACGCTTCCGGCATGATTACAACATTGGCATTGGCGCTCGCCAAAACAGCCGCATTGTTTCCGTTTTTCTCACCGGTACTCGGCTGGCTCGGCGTTTTCATTACCGGCTCGGACACTTCATCCAATGTTTTGTTCGGCACGCTCCAGCAAGTTTCGGCCCAGTCGGTCGGCATGAATCCGCTGCTTGCCATTGCGGCCAATTCATCCGGGGGTGTCACGGGAAAAATGATTTCCCCGCAGTCGATTGCCGTTGCCTGCGCTGCAACCGGGCTGATCGGCAGGGAAGCACAACTGCTGAGATTCACAGTCAAGCACAGTATGTTTTTGCTTTTCATCATTTGCCTGCTCACCTTCCTGCAATCCAACATCCTTTCCTGGATGGTGCCTTAATCAGGAACCCCGCTGCGGACATTTCGCGGCGGGGTGTTTTGTCTTCGGTCACAGGATTCCTGCAAGCAATTGAAGGCGCTTCCCAAATGGCAGATAGCCAGATTTTGTGTTCGATTGCAGGATTCCAGGCAGCCAGTGGGATTATGACTCGGTGGAAAACCCGTGGCGGGACGTTTTGATGAAGCTCTGTAGCGAACGGGCGGTTTTGCACGCGTATGACGGCCGATGTTTAGAAACTTTTTCGCGCGGGTATTCAAATGACAACACGAAACGAAAGGAGCATGGCCGATGCCACATACAGGTGAAACACCGGGAAAAGGCGAGTATAAATGCAAAAACTGCGGGGAACAGATTACGCTCGATGAAGATAAGGACAGGCTCCCTCCATGCCCGAACTGCCACGAAACAGAGTATACGGAAGCGTGAGAAAAACGTCATCCTATTGGATGGTGTTTTTCTTTATTCATATATAAGTGAAATTGGAAATTTACATCTTTACGCACAGTCGGTTCATGTTCGTTTCCCTTCTTTTCTTAGTCCATCCGCATACGTTATTATCATGCCGCCCTCCCATTTCAAAGCCATCAGCCCTTATTCCTTTTCCAGCTTCTCCTTTATTTCAAGGATCTTTTTTTCAGAAAAGCCAGTTGCCTTTTTGGTAAAATCTAGTGGCATCCCAAGTTTAATGAGATTTCGGGTGATCTCGATTTTCCCTTCTTGTCTTCCTTCTCGTTTACCTTCTTGTAGTCCTTCTTTTCTCCCTTCTTCTCTTGCTTCTTGTTTTAGTTCATCTTCATACGTGATCATCGTGCCGCCCTCCTATTTCAAAGCCATCAGACCTTATTTCTTTTCCAGCTTCTCTTTTATTTCAAGGACCTTTTTTTCAGAAAAGCCTGTTGCCTTTTTGATAAAATCAAGGGATGCCCCAAGTTTAATGAGGTTTCGGGTGATTTCTATTTTTCCTTCTTCTCTTCCTTCTTTTCTTGCTTCTTGTTTTAGTTCATCTTCATACGTGATCATCGTGCCGCCCTCCCAATTTTTGATTTCCTGGTTAAATTTATTTTTCCACTATTTTCTATCAACCAGCTTCTCGTTTCAATATTTTTTCAAAAATTAGGTCTTTTAGGCTAACTTGGTTACTTATTTCCCTTTCTTCACTTACTAAAACCAGGATATTCAGATGGTGGCGGCCATCCATCATCTTCCCCATGAGACACCAATAAGAGGATATGAAAGGCGGACAAAAGAAGAGAATACTTGGTGGCAAATTTTTGCATAAAGGGCTTTTTGGTGGACTATCGGAAAACTTTATTCATAAAAAAATCCGGACATCAAAAAGTGCCCGGAATTTTTTATGATTTTAGTCAAAAATAATATGGTTTACTGTTTTGCGGTCGAGACGTTTGATCACTTCTGTTATTAGTTTAACAGTATTTTCGTAATCATCACGGTGCAAGATACCGGCGTGCGAGTGGATATAGCGTGTTGCAATCGTGATGGCAAGAGATGGAATGCCGCTGCCTGTTAAGTGAATGGAGCCGGCGTCTGTTCCGCCGCCCGGAATCGATTCAAACTGATACGGGATATTTAACTCTTCAGCAACTTTCACAACCGTATCGCGCAAGCCTTTATGCGCCACCATTGAAGCGTCGTAAATCACGATTTGCGGACCTTTGCCCATTTTGCTAAGCGCTTCTTTTTCGGAGATTCCCGGTGTGTCCCCGGCAATCCCGACATCAAGTGCAAAGGCAATATCCGGTTTCACTTTGCTGGCTGCCGTTTTCGCACCGCGCAAGCCCACTTCTTCCTGGACATTTGTTACGCCGTAAACGATGTTTGGATGGTTTTCTTTATGCAGATTTTTTAGCACATCAATGACAACTGCACAGCCGATCCGGTTATCCCAGGCTTTGGCAAGCAGCATTTTTTCATTTTTCATAACCGTAAATTCAAAGTAAGGTACCACCATGTCGCCCGGTTTTACGCCCCATTCAAGCGCTTCTTCCCGGCTTGTGGCACCAATATCAATGAACATATCCTTGATTTCGTACGATTTTTTGCGTGCATCCGGTGATAAAATATGTGGTGGCTTTGATCCGATCACACCTGTCACATCACCTTTATCTGTTACAACCGTAACGCGTTGGGCAAGCATCACCTGTGACCACCAGCCGCCGATCGTTTGGAAGCGCAGAAAGCCTGACTCATCAATTTGCGTCACCATGAACCCAACTTCATCCATATGGCCGGCGATCATAATCTTCGGACCGTCCGCCTGCCCCGTTTTCTTCGCAATTAAGCTGCCGAGGCCGTCTGTGTCGAGTTCATCGGCATAGGGCTCTATATATTTTTTGACAACGGCACGCACTTCTGCTTCATTGCCGGCAATCCCTTTTGCATCGGTTAAATCTTTCAACATGGACAATGTCTCATCTAACTTTGCCACTGGCATTCCCTCCTCGTCCCAATATGTACAAAGCCTATTATAATCAAAATCGCAAAAAGTGTAAAAAGTTTCAGCCATCTACTTTTATATCACGTCGGACTATGCCGGGTATTTCCCGATACTCTTTTTGTGGGCTTTTGGCTACCGCGTTTCTGAGAAAAGTCACGACACAGTCCATTAGTGGAATTGAAAGTGACAGCCGTATGGGCATTTATGGTCATCAAGCAGCCGCATCGCATTGGGCTTTACCATTTTGGCCATGTGACATACACTTTCTTTAAAAAATCACTTTCCAATTGTGATCCACCGTTGCCCGAATCACTTTCCGTTCTAAAATGTAGTTGGCGATCAGTTCGGCCGCGTCGATTTGCACATCTTTTACAACAGGCTTACCCTTGAACATCAAATAATCACCGCCACCGCCGGCCCGGTAGTTATTCATCACGACATCATATTCGGCGGCCGGATCAACGGGCTTTCCTTTGTATTTGAGTTTAACAACCCGTTTGCCGACTGGTTTTGACAGATCGATCACATAGTCGATGCCCTCCCACATATCATAATTATAATGCTGTGGTTTTGGGTTCGAAAAAGCGGGGTTGACTTCGATTGTCCCGCCGTTACTAGTCTTAAAATAGCTAGCCGAACGCTCAAGTGCCGCTTTTATATCTGCTCCGGTAATTCGGATAACCTTAAAGGTATTCGGATAAATGTAGTTGGAAACAACATCCCGCATTGTCACGTTTTCAGGAAAGCCTGGCGACTGGTTATCAAATAGTGCTGTGCATGATATGTCTGCCCCGGTCGCTTCCATTTGCACGCGATTCATAAATTCAATCAGGGGATGATCTTTCAAGCGGACTTCCATCGGGTTATGCACGAGCATATCCCCTTCAATTTTACCGATTGGCTGGTCAAGCCAGGCCTGTGTCGCCTCTTCATATGGTTTGGCAAGAGAAATAATCGCAGGGTCGGCTTTTACTGTTTCAACAAACAAAAGTTCTGATGTCTTCTGAACACAGCGCCAGTGTCCCTGTTGTTTTTCCAATTGCAATACAACTTTTCCTACCGCCCTGCCGTTATTGCCTGGCTGTACCACCGTCACCCCGTTGATTGCTTTTCCAGCGATCATCCGGTGCTGATGACCGGTCAAAAGCACATCGATTCCGGATACTTTCTGGCACAGCTGGTAACCCTGATTTTCACCTGTCAAGTCTTCTGTCGGTTCGCCGCTGTCCAAATCCCGTTCAAATCCGCCGTGGTAAGAGAGGATGACGATATCTGCCTGTTCTTTTTCGCGCAAAAATTTCACCCACTGTTTTGCCGTTTCAACAGGGTCAGCAAACAACATCCCGCTGATATGCTGCGGCTGCTCCCAGTTTGGGATATAAGGAGTAGTCAATCCCAGTACGGCCACTTTCAATCCTTCCGCGAATTTTTTTATGATATAGGGGCGCCCAAAATAAGGCATTTTCGTCTGCTCGTTTAAAATATTGGCGGACAGCCACGGGAAATGGGATTCCTTCACCGCCCCCAGGAGCAGCGCTTGCCCATAATTAAACTCATGATTTCCCGGCACGGCTGCATCGTACTGCAATGCATTGGCAGCAAGCACCATCGGGTTAGGCCCTTCTGAATCAATCCTTGCATAATAGTAGGTTAGCGGCGTCCCTTGAATAAGGTCTCCATTATCAAGAAGCAGCACGTGCTTTTGCCGTGCGCGTTCTGTTTTGACCAAAGTGGAGATTTTTGCCAACCCAACAGCCGCTTCCTCATTTGTTCCATAATTGATCGGCAGAATATTTCCATGAATATCGCTTGTTTCAAGTATCACCAGCTCAAATGTTTTCATCCCTATTTCCTTTCTTTTCGACATCTCATTATCCACATTGTAGCTTTTTTCTTTTACATTTTCCATGTCTGTTCAAAAATCCCCATTTTTTCTACGTTGTTAAAACATTTATAAACAATTAAAATTTCGTTTATTTTGTTTTCCATGTAGTATATAATAGAAACTGGAAGTGAAGGTGAATCCATCATGATAAAATTGGGGGTAAATGTATGCTGAAAAAGTTTCTTGCACTGTTTGTCGTTTTAGGACTGACTTCCTCCTTGGCTGCCGGTTGCGGGAGTAGCGGGGAAAAATCAGGGAATAGCAGCCACTCCAGCAGCAGTTCCTATACACCTAAAGAACTGAAAATCGGCTTTGTGCCTTCCCAGAATGCCGAAACATTGGAAGCGAAAGCTAAACCGCTGGGGAAACTATTGTCAAAAGAACTCGGCATTCCGGTCACCGTAACAGTGACAACGGATTACAACAGTATTGTGGAAGCATTGGGTTCGAAGCAGCTGGATATCGGATTCCTGCCGCCAACGGATTATGTGCTTGCCCATAAAAAACACTATGCAGATGTCTTATTACAGGCGCTCCGCTACGGGGTGGATCCGAAAACCGGAAAACCCACTTCGGAAAAAGTGGATTACTATTATTCCGGCATGCTTGTTAAAAATGATTCTAACATTAAAAGCATCAAAGATTTAAAAGGTAAAAAGATTGGCTGGCAGTCACCAACATCTTCTGCGGGGTATGTATGGCCGGCCGTTGAAATGAAAAAAGCCGGTGTCGATGCGCAAAAAGATGTAACCGGCGTCCAACTGCAGGGCCATGACAAAGGCGTGCAGGCGCTGATGTCGGGTGACGTTGATGCTGCTGCCGTCTTTGTCGATGCCCGTAATATTGTTGAAAAAGAGTACCCGAATATTTATAAAACAACGCATTACTTATTCTTGACGGAGAAAATTCCAAATGACACGATTAGTGTACGGCCGGATATGTCTAAAAAGTGGAAAGACAAGGTCACTGACGCTTTTATCAAAATTGGAAATGATCCAAAAGGTCAAAAAATCATCAAAGATATTTACACACATGTCGGCTATAAAAAATCATCCGATGCGAACTTCGATACTGTTCGAGAATACAGCGAAAAAGTCCAGAAAATCGGAAAATAAGCACGAAAACGCATGAAAAGGCTGCCTGCAGGGCGTTAATAAAGCACTGCAGGCAGCCTTTTCTTTTATCTATTATCCTAATTGAACAGTCCATGTTTATCGAAAAAACCGCTTGTTATATCAAACGCTTGCGGATCGATCCGGAAATATAGTCGATTATCGTAACCATTATAATAATACCCCAAAGAATAATTCCAACCCGGTCCCATGAGTGGCCGTTTAAAGCAAAAATCAGCGGTGCACCGATTCCGCCGGCACCGACAATTCCCAAAATTGCCGCCGACCGTACGCTAATTTCAAACCGGTACAGCGTGTATGACATAAAAGCTGGCATGACTTCCGGCAGAATTGCAAACCACAGCACCTGGATCCGGTTTGCACCCGATGCGATCAGCGCCTCTCTGGCAGAAAAATTCATATTTTCAATCGACTCTCCGAACAGTTTTCCAAGCATCCCGATCGAATGGAAACCAAGTGCCAGTATCCCGGCAAAAGCGCCAAGCCCGACCGATTTAATAAACAAAAGTGCCATAATCAGCTCCGGAAATACGCGAATACTGCTTAAAACCACTTTTCCAAGCGTGGAAACGACATAATACTTGCTCATATTCCGCGCTGCCCAAAACGCAAACGGCACGCATAGAACTGCCGAGATAAATGTCCCTAAAACCGCGATTGCTAATGTTTCAAGGAGAGCATGCAACAAATCTTCCCCGTCCGGATCATAAATATAGCCGAAATCGGGGTGGATGAACCCATGAATGATGTTCGCAGCCATGCCTAATGTCGCTATCGCAAGGGGTTTTGACATTTATTTTGGCGGGAGATATTTTAAAAAAGAGCCGTCAGCTCTA
>NZ_ALAS01000218.1 GCF_000290615.1 Heyndrickxia coagulans DSM 1 = ATCC 7050 | reverse complement strand
TTGTTTCCCCCTCTTTTTAGGGGGAAAATTTTTTTATCCTTTTTTCAAACCCTTGGGCTACAAGGAGTCTGTAACATCGCAATTACCTCCGTATCAACATTGACATATTTTGTCTCTGTTTTTGCTGCGGCTTGTACACTTGAACTATGTAGGATTTTTGTCAGTGAAACGCCCTGTACCGTTTTATCAAAAGCAGGAGTGGATAATACTGCAAAACAAAGTGGTATGACTAAGCCTTTTTTCATTTCAATCTCCTTTCCAATTGGATCTTTCGCCAGCTCCAGGGTTCCTGAAATTTAAAATTTCATTCTTTTGGCCCTTGTTCTATCAAAATACCCTAAATCCTGTCAAATCCGTCTAGTAAAATTATCGTCTTTTTTTGGTATTTTTTAAGGGGGACAGGCCAATTTCATTGAAAAAATAAACCGAAAGTCGCAAAGTGTGAAAAAATCTCTTTTGGCAAATGCCGGGAATCATCCTCCCAGCGTTGAATTGGAAGAAACCCCATTAAGAAAAACAAGAATGCATCAGTGATCATTAGCCAGTCATTAGACTAAAAGACGGTGAACGCAATGAATGACAGCGTTCACCGTCTGTAACTTTTTGGATAGTCTTCACGATAGAGCTTACTTCGATTTTGGCTGTGTCAAATCATAAAGGGTAACGCCATCAACTGTTTTTGATTTAAAGTTCTTTTGACCCCAACTGGTGATCGATGAGCTTGTATTGGAACCTCTGCCCATGGCGCCATTTGGGGCATTGTTTTCAACCTTTTTGCCATTTGTATTGCCATCTTGCAAGGTTTTGCCCATTTGTTTCATATTGCCGAAGGAGCCTCTTCCATTATTGATAAAGTAGTGGATCTTCCCTTGCCGGACATATTTTTTAAACGCGGAAAGGGTCGGGGCCGGGTCACTTCCTGTAAAACCGCCGATGTCCATCACGGGTTGATCTGTTGCAAGCTGATAAGTCGCCGGAGATGCGCACTTACCGTTGCAGCGACCCAAGTGTATGTTGATGCACCTTTTTGTAACAACTTCACAATCTTTTTACTTTTGGATTCAGACCTTCCAGGAAATCCACCCTGTGTCTTTGGGGTTTATTACAGAAACTTAGTCTAGAGGGCTTCTTTTAAATTTTTCTTAATTTCGCCTGAATGTTTCGGTAGGGGGGGACAGACCGAATTTTGCCGCAAGATTTATAGATTGGTGCGGAGGCGAAAAAGCGATCCTTAACTCATGATCATGCTAAGCATGGCGTTATCGCAATTTGATTTGGATGTCCAGCGGATGCCGGCTTCGTGATTAGATAGCTGAATCGTTGATGAATCGGTATTAATGGAAACAGGGACAGCGAGGATTGCAAAAACGGCCGGCTTGTCCACCCAATCATTTAATGGGCATTTTAATGATAAGAAAACCCTAAAAACAAAACCGGGAGCACAATGCGTACTCCGGTTTTGTTCCGGCTCTCATGATAAAGCTGTATAAGGCAGCATTCCCTTTTTCCGTGCAACTTTCGAGCATGTGAGGGGGGCATGGAAAACAGGCATTAAATGCCGGAGAACCTTACTTCATTGCATGGCTTACCAAAAATACCCGCCGTAGCCCCCATATCCGCCATAACCGCCGCCGTAACCGCCGACATATGAGGCACCGATGATGATCAACAGGATAAACAATACGACGACTAAAGCGAAACCGCCACTGTAAACGCCTCCATCAGACATCTTTTTAACCTCCTTTCGAAATAGCCATAACATACTATGTGAAATTCTCCATAAGGGGAGGGCGCTTTCTGTAAATCCGTACATGGCTGAACCCGATTATCACCGGCCGGGCTGCGCCAGTCCTATCTGCTTCTAAAAATGCCGCAAAAACTTCTTACCAGAAGAAGAAAGGAATTAAAGCCAAAGCAGCGATTGAACCGATGGCAATGCCCCAGCCAAATCCCCATCCCCAACCCCAGCCTCCGTAGCCAAATCCGCCAAGATTGCGGGGGCCTCCAAGCGGCCGAAGGAACACTCTGTTTCCGCTCACATGATGAATAATGCCTCTATGGATCCGTCCATCAACCGTCCGGATTTGGACCGCTCTGCCCCTGTATCGATGGCATAGTGCATGGAAGTGACGATATGACATAAAAATATCCTCCAATCCTTTAGGAATTGTACAGTATATGATTTTTGCCGGCGGATACGGTGGACAAAACGATCAGGCTTTTTGTGGAATTATCGTGCGGGATTTTGAAACCCAGGTGCAGGGATGAAAATGACTTGAAATCGATTTGTACTTTGGAGATAACCACATGTTCAGGGATGCGGTTATCGGGTAAAACTTACATGGAATCGATTTGTGCCAAAACCTTTGCATCGGTTTTGAGCACATCTTTTACGGAGAGGCCGGTTTTTTCAAGATATTGCTTGACGAGGTAGTATCCGGCGCAATAACCGGACATTTTCGGGTAAACACGGGAGCCGTACAAAATCTCCTGATGTTGCTGTTTTGTTTTTTGAATGTCTCTGTGCGGGTACACGTATTGTCTCCATATTTTCTCCATTTCGTCATTGGAATAAGAAAAGGCCCAGGATGAAACGTATTTGTGCCCGAATTTTTCCCTGACTGCATTTTCTGCTAGCCCTTCTAAAATAATCGTATCCAATAAAACATAATCGGCCTCCTCTTTCGGGTATTTTGTAAGCCGACAAACATGGTTATATTCGTGGATAAATAATGACCTGATTTCCGTTTCACTGTTCCGGGGAGAAACGAATAAAAATAATTGATCTTTAAAGGCTAATCCTGCTTTTCCGTTAAATTCATTTTGAATCAGTAAGTTGGCGGAGTCGGACGGAAAAATATAAATCGGGACATCCGGCCCATCCCATTCTTTTTTGCAGCAGAGAAATTCATTTTTTGCGATTTCCCAAACATGAAGGTTTTGCAATTGCCGGACAATCGCGGCTCCGTTATTTTCAGGCTGGTACATGCCATGATAGGCCAGATAGTCATAAATTTCCGCAGCACTTGCGCCTTTAAAATGCGCTTTGAATTTTTCACAAATCGCTGCCGGCCGGTGATATAATTGGCGCAGCCACTTGTCCGTTTTAACAACGCTCATATGCCTTCCTCCATTGCTTTTTCTTAACCAAAGTATGTTTTTAACGGCTTTCCGAAAGAAGTCTCCCATCCTCAAGGAATGTGAAGGTGCGAATCGCACCAATGAGTAGGTGGGAGATGAATTTCGGTTGGCTTTAGCCAAAGTTATTTTTCCAATCCTTTTCTCAACAATTCTAAGATTGCGGCTGTTCTAGTTGGAATCCCATTTTCTTTTTGATATTGCTTCAATTTTTCTAATATCGTCTTAGGCATACGAATTTCTACACGTTCTTTCTCTTCTCTCATGATTATCACCTCATATTGATTATACGGATTTTTTTACGATATAATCAATATATACAAAATTTTTTCGCACAAAGTGAGGTGAATGGATATGGCCAAGCAAAACAAAGCTTTCAAGTTTCGTTTGTTACCAAACAAAGAACAATCCGCATTATTAGCTAAGACATTTGGTTGTGTTCGCTTTGTCTACAATAAGATGTTAGCTGAACGCAAAGAAACGTATGAAAAGTACAAGGATGATAAAGAATCGCTTAAAAAGCAAAAGTTTCCGACTCCTGCAAAATATAAAAGTGAATTTCCATTCCTAAAAGAAGTGGATTC
>NZ_ALAS01000217.1 GCF_000290615.1 Heyndrickxia coagulans DSM 1 = ATCC 7050 | reverse complement strand
AAAAAATAGATGGAAAAATTTTCTAAATGTGGATAAGTCATTTTATCATAAAACATCTAAAAATTGATGAATTTACTCTTCAGAACTGATTCACGGTCAATCGATATTAAATTCACGTATAAATTATAATATAATCGAAAGGATGTTAGAAAATGGATCATATATGGCAAATCGTAAATGTTTTGGCTTTGTTAATTATTATCGTTCTCATTGTGAGAGTGCTAATAAAGTTAAACAAAATGAATTAATTCAAGAGCCTATTTTTACGCTCTTTTTCATGTCATAAATGTTGAGAGAGATTCTCGACGAATTTTTCTTGGTTTTTAAGTGATATAAATTGAACACAACATTGTCGTTCTGCTGCCTGTTGCAACATAAAGTCATCATGCAATTTGGTGCTTAAGCTTGATATAAAGCTTAAGTTCATTTTATATAGTACCTTTCTTATATCAAACGGCAACGCAGACCCCAGGATGAACATTCAAACAAGAACGCCGGCTAATTACCGAGTTTCATTAGGCCGACGGGAAAGAAAGTCCGAGAAGCGGGAGAGGAAACGCCTAAACATGACTCAAGCCTTCAAAAAAAAACAGACCGGAATGCCAATGGAATTTTTACAAACAGGATAGAAATAACAGGATGCTATTTTTTATTTGACAGCTCTCCATACTCTGTTATAACGAAATCAAATGGTACCGGTTTCATTTTAAAGATGGATGGTAAACAACATGAGGGGAAAAGAAGCGAAAGTTACGATTTACGATGTAGCTAAGAAGGCCGGCGTGTCGAAATCGACCGTTTCAAGATATTTAGGCGGCCGGTTTCATGAATTGTCACCGAAAACCCGGCAAAAAATCAAGCAGGTGATCGATGAACTTCAATACCGCCCGAATAATTTGGCGAGAGGGCTGAAAAATAGCCGCAGCTACTTGATTTGCGCGCTGGTTGCCGATATTACCAACCCGTATACAACTGAACAGCCGACTTATCAAATTGGCAAAACAGTAATGGAGCTTATTTTAAAACGGCTGGCGGACAACGAATCGCCGGCCCAGACGATCTCTTACCAGACGCGTTTGATTGAAAGGGGATCTGCCCCGGGGAGATGACTTCCCCCTAAGGAAAAGTGAGACCGGCTTCACCAAAAAAGAAGCGACGATACAGGCTGAAACCCTGCGGGATAGCTTGAAAAGATGCCAACATGGGATTGGCCAGAAAAGAAGTGGCAGCTTTCCCCTGTAATGGTATCGGTCCCATTAAAAGAAAAAGAGAGCTCCCGGAAAGAAGCATCCAAAACGGAAAAAACGATAGATACAGTAAAAGAAAAAATCCAAAAAACATCTTAACATCGCACGCTCTAAAGCTAAAAAATACAGGTCCGGCACGAAAAAATGGTACCGGTCCCAATCCATAAACGAAATCTGGTTCCAACAAATAAGAAAAGAGGAAACACCAATGGCCAATGGCCCATTTATTTGTCACCATGAATGCATTTCAGGATACTGCCATTTTTTCTTACCCGGTGTTATTCGCCGCCATCCGCGAGGCCAGATGTGACGGGGTGGAAATCCGGCGGGAGCTGCGCTCATTGTTGGTTCGGCAATCAGCAAGGCAAGTGACCCTTTGCTTGCGGCAAGAAAGATAAAAGAAACTTGGGAGGCATTGAAATGAATGGGGAAATAGAAGTCATTTTAAATGAAATTCAAACGGTATTTTCAAAAATAGACGGGGAACAAGTGGAAAAGCTTGCGGATATGCTTGCCTCTCCGAAAAGCATTTTCGTATTGGGCGAGGGGCGTTCAGGGCTGATGGCCAAGTCTTTTGCGATGCGGCTCATGCATCTTGGTTTCCATGTGTTTGTCGTCGGCGAGACGATCACCCCTTCCATTCAGCCGGGAGATTTATTGATTGCCGTCTCTGGTTCCGGCACGACTTCCAATGTTGTGCAAGCGGCGGAAAAAGCGAAAAAGAATGGGGTATCTGTTGTGGGCGTGACTTCTGATCCGTCTTCGAGGCTTGCGGAAACTTCGGATAGCGTGGTCCATATTCCGTCTGCCACGAAATACCGGAGGCCGGGAGAAATTGAAAGCAGGCAGCCGCTTAGCTCATTGTTCGACCAGTCCGTCCATCTGTTTTTTGACGCGGTTTGCCTGAAAATTGCCGGACAGCAGAAATCGGGGGATGAAGCGGCGTTGAGCCGGCACAGCAATCTGGAATAAGAGATGGAAGAGCGCAAATGCGAACGGGCCCGAGCAAGCAACGGGATTTGGCTATCCGGTTTCTGAATAAGGCAAAATGGTAATGAAACACAGGAAAAAACAGCAGGTATGGCTTTTCCTTATCCCGCTGGATACGGGGCCGGATCCGGACCATTCCGTTTGCGGATCGGCTTGCTGTATCGTTGAAAGGATATACCGCGGACGAACAATCGATCCGCGGTTTTCCATTTTTTTATCCTGCACATTTACGCCGGCTGATTTCATCCTTTTTCCCGGCGTTATTTATTTGCTGTAATAGGTGCCGGTTGATCTTTATTCCTTCGCTGGCGCCGCATTCAATGCAGCACGGGCGCCGGTATCACTCACTCTTCTTCCCGCATTTGCAGCGCCCGGTTGGCGTTCCGGACATCGTTGTTCAGCAACTGGCTTAAGTTGTAGGCCGGGTACATGCCATGTTCATGCATATAGTTGAATACGCGCGCATGCCAGTCGATCGCGCTGTTTAAATGGCGTACAAGCACGGTGCGCAATGCTGGCGTGGCTGTTTCCGTGATCGCAGCGGCATAATTTCTTACAGCTGTTTTAGAAGCGGTCAGCAGTTCACCGGCCTGAAATCCGGGGTTGGTTTGCCGCTCCTCATTTTCTTCTGTTTCCTCTTCCCGCGGCGCCTGCGGATAAAACTGCAGGAGGTCGCGGATATTTTTTTCAAGTGCCCGGATCGAAAACGTATACAGTTCCCGGAGTCCTGCATCGGACACATTTCTCACGACGGATTTAAACTGGATCAAACAAATCGTCTGGGATGCAACCAGCTCATGAATTTCCAAAGTTTCATGCCAAGCTAACGTTCTTGCCACAATATTCCCTCCTTTTTCTTTCACACGTTTCCATTTGTATGCAAACGGTCCGTGCATGTGCCTGTTTGGCCGGAAACCGAAATATTTTTACATTTCTTTTTGATTTGTTATGATAAAAAATGAAATCTGAAGAGAG
This sequence comes from Heyndrickxia coagulans DSM 1 = ATCC 7050, assembly GCF_000290615.1. Classification (GTDB taxonomy): domain Bacteria; phylum Bacillota; class Bacilli; order Bacillales; family Bacillaceae_C; genus Weizmannia; species Weizmannia coagulans. The sequence continues at coordinate 3,241 of NZ_ALAS01000217.1, read as the reverse complement.
AGGCGGAGGTAAGATGGAAAAACAAAGAAGGCTCGGCAAATCGGATTTGTATGTCAACCCGGTCGGCCTCGGAACAAACGCGGTCGGCGGGCATAATATCCACCCGAATCTCAACGATGAAACCGGGAAAGAAGTGGTGCGCACGGCCATTGACCATGGCATCAATTTTCTTGATACAGCGTTTATTTACGGGCCGGAACGTTCGGAAGAGCTGATCGGCGAGGTGCTGAAAGAGCACGGCGGCCGTGACAAGGTCGTCCTCGCCACAAAAGGTGCGCATAAATTTGTCGATGGAAAAGTGGTGTTCGACAACTCCCCTGCATTTTTAAAAGAAGCGGTCGAAAGCAGCCTGAAACGCCTGAAAACCGATTATATTGATTTGTTTTATATCCATTTTCCGGATGACCGCACCCCGAAAGACGAAGCGGTCGGCGCCTTGAAAGAACTGAAAGATGAAGGAAAAATCCGTGCAATCGGCGTTTCTAATTTTTCCATTGAACAACTGAAAGAGGCAAACGAAGACGGGTATGTCGATGTGCTGCAGTCGGAGTACAATTTATTCAAGCGCGGGGCTGAAAAAGATTTGCTTCCGTACACAGCGGAAAACAGCATTTCGTTTATTCCGTACTTTCCGCTTGCATCCGGGCTTCTCGCCGGCAAATATACAAAAGATACCAAATTTGAAGGCGGGCGTGCGAAAAATCCGCTCTACCAGGGCGAAACCTATCTCCGCAATTTGGAAAAGGTTGACAAGCTCCGCCCGATTGCGAAAGAAAAAGGCGTGGATGTCGCGCATGTTGTGCTCGCCTGGTATCTCGCCCAGCCTTCCATTGATGCTGTCATTCCGGGTGCCAAACGGCCGGAACAGGTGATTGACAATCTGAAAACATTGGAAGTCAGCCTGACGGAAGCAGACGTGCAAAAGATCAGCGCCATCTTTCAATAATGTATTTCCACGGTGGAAAAATGTTTTTTGTTGATTGACGTATTTTCCTGTCTTATACTTAAACTAGTATGGCTAAAGGAGTTGGGAAAATGGGTGTGATGGATCTGATCAAATCGCGCCGTTCCATCGGTGTGACAGACAATAAAGAGGTGCCCGATGATGTCATTAGAACGTTGCTCGAAGCTGCCACATGGGCGCCAAACCATAAGAAAACAGAACCGTGGAAATTCCGCGTGTTTAAAGGGGAAGGGCGCGCCAAACTCGGAGAGGAAATGGCCAGGATTGCAGCCGGGAAAGCGGAAGGCCTGAGTGAAGAAGAAGCGGCGAAAAAGATTGAAAAAGCGCGCAAAGGGCCGCTACGGGCGCCGGTGGTGATCGCGGTTGCTGTCAGCCCCTCCGGCATTGTTCCGGAAATTGAGGAAATCGTTGCGACTGGTTGTGCGATCCAAAATTTGCTGCTTACGGCAACCGAGCTCGGTTTGGCTACAATCGTGAGGACCGGTGACATCGCGCATGAACCCGAATTGAAAAACTACCTGAACCTCGAACCGAAAGATAAAATTGCTGGGCTCATCTATGTTGGCTATCCGAAAAAGGAATTGGACATCAAAGCGCAACGAACCCCAGCAGAAGAAAAAACGCAATGGTTTGCTTAAACCCAAGCTTACCGGCTCTTATCATGGGCCGGTCTGCTTCTGCATGTTAAATTTTCTCAAAAATGGGAAGTTTCAGCCCGACGTTTTTGAAAGCGCACAATAAAGGCTGCCTTGCAAAACCCTGACACGACCGCAGAGGCGTTTGCACATACGGTTTGTTTTTTTGCCGGCAGCAAATAAGAAGATTGTGATATAATCAAATTTATACATAGATAAGGAGTTGATCGGTATGGATCAAAGCCCGAATGGACAAGAACTGAGTCGCGGGCTGAAAAACCGCCATATTCAATTGATTGCGATCGGGGGCGCAATCGGGACGGGGCTTTTCCTCGGTTCCGGCAAATCGATTCACTTTGCCGGCCCGTCTATTATGCTCGTATACTTCGTAATCGGCTTAGCTCTTTTCTTTATGATGCGGGCACTCGGTGAACTGCTGATGTACAAGCCGATTACCGGATCGTTTACCCATTTTGCCGAAACATTTATCGGACCGTGGGCAGGCTTTATTACCGGCTGGACCTATTGGTTTTGCTGGATTGTAACCGGCATTGCCGAAATTACCGCAGTCGGCATGTATGTTCAATTTTGGGTACCCGAATTGCCGCAGTGGATTCCCGCTTTGATTTGCGTCGCTGTTCTGTTTCTCATCAATATTGCGACAGTCAAAGCATTCGGGGAAATGGAATTTTGGTTCGCTATCATTAAAGTTGTGACCATTATTGCGCTCATTATTATCGGCATTCTCCTCGTGTTCGCCGGTTTTCAAAGCCATGGGGCACATGCCTCTTTTACGAACCTGTGGCAGCACGGCGGCTTTTTCCCGAATGGTTCTAAAGGGTTTCTGCTGGCGTTTGAAATGGCCGTCTTTTCATTTGTCGGGATTGAACTGGTCGGCGTAACAGCCGGGGAAGCAGAGGATCCATCAAAGACGCTGCCAAAAGCGATCAACCAGATTCCGCTGCGGATTTTACTGTTTTATGTCGGCGCTTTGTTTGTCATCATGTCGATTTATCCTTGGAACCGGCTGAATCCGGACGCGAGCCCGTTTGTCCGGGTATTTGCCGATATCGGTCTTCCGGCTGCGGCAGGCATCATCAATTTTGTGGTGCTCACTTCGGCGGCTTCCTCGTGCAACAGCGGCATTTTCAGTACAAGCCGTATGCTGTATTCTCTTGCGGAAGACGGAAAAGCGCCGAAAATGTTTAAAAAGTTAAACAAGCGGAATGTCCCGGCACCTGCTCTGCTTGGTTCAACGATCATGCTGTTAATCGGCGTCGTGCTGAATTATTTTATGAAGAGCACACAAGTCTTTACGCTTGTCACAAGCATTTCGTCCATCTGTTTTGTTTGGGTATGGGGCGTCATTATGGTTGCCCACTTGCGTTTCCGGAAAAATATGCCGGAAGAAGCGGCCAAAATCTCTTTTAAATTGCCGTTTGCCCCGGTCATCAACTGGATTGTACTCTTGTTCTTTGTCTTTGTCCTCGTTGTTCTCGGGATTGCAAAAGATACGCGTGTTGCCTTATTTGTGACACCGGTATGGTTCATCCTATAATGGACCCATAAAACTAGACACAAAATGAGGAGCTGTTAAAGTAGGTTTATGAGAAAAAGTTATACGCCTGAATTTAAAACTCAA
>NZ_ALAS01000216.1 GCF_000290615.1 Heyndrickxia coagulans DSM 1 = ATCC 7050 | reverse complement strand
ACCGAAATTCATCTCCCACCTACTCATTGGTGCGATTCGCACCTTCACATTCCTTGAGGATGGGAGACTTCTTTCGGAAAGCCGTTAAATGCTTCAGCATTTTTCCGGTGTGCCGGCTTTTGTTTTGGTTTTAAATGAGGAGCCGCAGCCGCAGGTGACAATCGCATTCGGATTATCGATCGTGAATCCGCCCCCTAAAAGCGACTGCTTATAATCGATGACCGTGCCGGTTAAAATCGGGGCGCTCTCATGGTCGACGAGAATCCGGATGCCGTGCTGTTCGCCGACAGCATCGCCTTCTTTGATTTCGTGGTCAAGCGACAGGCCGTACGATAGGCCGCTGCAGCCCCCGCCGTTTACAGACACACGAAAATATGCGTCCTGCTCATCGTTTTGCTCCATCATGTCTTTAATTTGAAACGCAGCTGCTTCTGTAAGATGAATCACTTCACTCATGATCCGAACCTCCTTTCCTTGATTATAACCATTTACACCGTGCAAAACAATGATTGCGTATTCTTTAGGGCAAAAAGTGAAAAATTGGGAAACATCCAGGCAAAAACACTGCCATAAAAACGGATCAATTTCCCCATCCCCTTTTTTCACTCATTTGCTGCAAGCGTATTTTCCGGGATAAACCCGTGTTGTTCCATGGCCGCATAAATTTTCTTTAACCGTGGATTGCCTTCTGCCACCAGTTCGCCTTCAATGACAACAACCGGATAAAAAAGATCTTCATCCAGCACTTTTTGCGCAAAAGAACGGATTTCCGGATCATCACCGGGTGCAAAAATATCGATATACTGCATGTCAAACGGCTGGCCCGAGTATTTCCGCGAAAGCGCTGCTTTTAGCCATTCGAATGTATCTTTAGAAGACGGCGCGCCGACGCAGCTTGCGCATATTTGCTCCGCCCCGTAAACTTGAATCGCCACTTTTTTCTCCATCAAACCCGCACCTCTTCCGTGGATTTGATGCTAGTATAGTTTCATGGACACCCTTTAGTGAAATATAATATTAACGAAGGGATGTGTCCTGATATGGGTAACACAAGCGAAAA
>NZ_ALAS01000215.1 GCF_000290615.1 Heyndrickxia coagulans DSM 1 = ATCC 7050 | reverse complement strand
ATCCGCACGAGGGGCAAGCGTGCATTGAAGCGGTTTAAAAAAGTGTATGCCCATTTTGACCGGGTAGTGGTGGGGTCTGAAAAAATGAAGTATAATTTTATGAAGGCTTCGAGAGCTTTTGGGAAGAATATGAGCAATTAGAACTTCGACCTGCAGCTTTTTACACTGAAGAGATTGCAGTACATTAAAGAAGATAATTTCGACATGAACAGGATTACTGATTTTTCAAGTCTTTAGAATCAATAATCTACTGGGAATTCCAGTTATAATTTAATTACATATTTGTATTAGCATAGTAGGAATTCTGCTTCCGGGAGGAGTTAAAATACATATGGTGGAAACAAAAAGATGTACTTTGAAAGAACTAAAATTTCAGCATGATGATTATTTGCTCGAAATATATGTTCCATTGTATATTGCTGAAGACCAGTCTCCGCTGCAACTTACCCTTGTTAGCCGTTATAGAGGGTTGAAAAAAACATATAGCATACAAGAACTATCAAAAAGCGGGGAAGTTTGTGTAGTTTGTTCAAAGATAGAAAAAAAAGAGCTTGATCACTTCGTGCTTTTTGACGATATTTGGGATGTATATTTAACAAAAGAGAAAATAACAGAACTGGACACTGAAGAAGATGAAGAAACAGGAGAGCCTTTCAGGTTTCGATTAAGGAGTAATACTCAGCATATTGAGTTATTATATTATGTGAATCGGCAAGAAAATAAAATTTTTTTACCTTTTTCAACAAACAAAGGAAATGTTTCATTTCGGATAAAGGATCCAAGAGTAATTGCGAAAGTTGAAAGAGTGTCCATTGATAAGACAGGGCTAATTTCTTTGAGTGGCTTTGTTGTAGATCCAACAGGAAAAGATCGGTTAGAAGAGAGAGAATTTATTTTAAGGAATAAAAAGCAGGAAATTGAAATTAAATACCCGGCTCAATTTATTAATCGTGAGGATTTAACCAAAGATTATGGCCATCATGGATTAGATTTTAGTCATGCAGGCTTTTATGTCGAAATAAAGTCTCAAGATATCGCTCTCTTAGGGGAAGGAAAAGTCCGATATAAATCGTATTTAAAAATAAATGTAGACGGAGAGGTAAAAGAATCGGCACGTTTAAAATTTATTCCGGACAGCCCATTTAGTAAAGGACAAAAATACATTAAAAAATATAATGGTCAAAAGAAAAAACTGCTTGTGACCAGAACCAAGAAAAAGAAGTTTTTATCAATTTCTGTAGATGATTACCGCTATTCTACTCACCTGAAATTAATTGTGAAGAGAAGGATACGGAAAATTAAAAGAAGCAGATATACGAAACGAGCATATCAGTTTGCATTTAAATTTGTTGGAATGTTTCCGGCAAATAAAAAGCTCGTTATGTTCGAAAGCTTTCTTGGAAAACAGTATAGTGATAACCCTCGTGCTATTTACGAATACATGAAAGAAAAGTACCCGGGGTATAAATTATATTGGAGTGTTGATAGGAGGTTTTCTTTTAATTTTGAGAATAGGGATTTAATTGTTGTAAAACGTCTTTCAATCAGATGGCTGTTTGCTATGGCGAGGGCAAGATACTGGGTTGTGAACAGCAGAATGCCGCTTTGGATACCGAAGCCGGCTCATACAGTCTATCTTCAAACCTGGCATGGGACGCCGTTAAAAAAACTGGCTGCTGATATGGAAGAAGTTCATATGCCCGGCACAACAACTGAGAAATATAAACGTAATTTCCTTAAAGAAGCGAGCCATTGGGACTACCTTATTTCTCCAAATGCTTATTCTACTGAAATTTTCAGACGAGCTTTCCGCTTTGACAAGGAAATACTTGAGACGGGGTATCCTCGTAACGATTTTCTTTTCAAAAAAAATCACCCTGAAGAAATACGGGCTTTGAAACTCAAATACGGGCTCCCGGAAGATAAAAAAATTATTTTATATGCTCCGACATGGAGAGACAATAAGTATTATGGGAAAGGCAAGTATAAGTTTGACTTGGCATTAGATTTGGAAAAACTTAAGGAGAAATTAGGTGATCAATATATCATTGTGATGCGGATGCACTATCTTGTTGCCAGCAAACTGGATCTAAAGCTTTATACTGGGTTTGCTTATGATTTCTCTAATCATGAGGATATCCGGGAATTGTACCTCTTAGCCGATTTATTAATTACAGATTATTCATCCGTGTTCTTTGACTATGCAATCCTAAAGCGGCCAATGATCTTTTTTGTTTATGATATTGATGAGTACCGTGACAAATTACGTGGTTTCTATTTTGACTTTGAAAAGAGCGCACCAGGGCCGCTAGTAAAAACAACTGATGAAATCATTAATGAAATTAAAAAGCTTGATGCGAATGGCTATAAACTTCCGGAGTCTTTTAGTGTTTTTTATAAACAATTCTGTTATTTGGAATCCGGAAGATCATCTGAAAAAGTCGTAAACCGCGTTTTTCTAGGAAGGAAAGAAATATGAAATCAGCTATTATTGTCATAAGGGAACAAATAAATAGTTTTTATCTAATCCTTAGATTGTCGGCTTATGAAATGAGAAGCCAAAATAAAAGTAATTACCTGGGAGTTTTGTGGGAAATCATTAACCCGATGATTCAAATATCTATATATTGGTTTGTATTCGGTTTTGGTATTAGAGGAGGGCATCCTCGCCCTCAATTTATTCCATGGATGCTTTCGGGTATATCTGTATGGTTTTTTATTTACCCTTCTGTCTTGCAGGGTTCTAGATCTGTTTATACAAGAATTAAAATGGTAGCGAAGATGAATTTTCCACTAAGTGCCATTCCCAGTTATGTGATTTTGTCTAAGTCTTATCAACATTTCATGCTTTTAGCGATTGTTATTGTGGCCTTAAATTTAAAGGGATATCCGGTTTCTATTTATTATATTGGTATACCCTATTACTTTATTAGCGTCTATATTTTTGTATTTGGATTGTCCCTTGTTACTTCAACTTTATCGACTATTGTTCGGGATGTACAAAATATAGTTCAAGCTCTTATGAGAATGATGATTTATCTTACACCAATTTTATGGAATCCTAATACACTTTCTCCCAAAATACAAGCAGTTTTAAAGCTTAATCCGTTTTATTATGTCATTGAAGGTTATCGATACTCATTACTCGGAAATGGAGGATGGTATTTTATTGATCATTGGCACTATACATTATATTATTGGGGAATGACCATTTTTATTTTTATTATAGGTTGTATCTTACATGTAAAATTTAGAAATCGGTTTGTTGACTTTCTTTAAGTTAACCTTTTATAAGAGGAATATCTAAAAAAGGCTGGGATTATTGTGGACGAAAAACAACTGTTGGAAAAGAGGAAGGCTTTCGAGAGGCAAAATAATATTAAGTATAATTTGGAAGGTTACTTTGTTAAAAATAAAAAATATTTTTTGAAAACAAATGTTTATCCTAAGGTAACAGTAGTGACGCCGGTTTATAATGCGGAGAAAAATTTAGAAAAGACAATCAAGTCAGTGATTAATCAAACGATTGGCTTTGAAAATATTGAGTATATTCTAGTGGATGATTGTTCGAACGATAATTCTAGGAAAATCTTATTGGAATTCAGTGAAAAATATTCAAACATTGTAGTTGTTTTTTTGAAGAAAAATACAGGGACACCTGCTCAGCCTAGAAATTTGGGAATAAAATTGTCAAATGCAGATTATATAACGTTTTTGGATGCTGATGACTGGCTCGATCCAAATGGCATAAAAGAAATGTATGATATTTTAGAGAAAACAGGGGACGACTATATTGTAGGCAAAACGATAGAAGTGAATTCGAAGGGGAATAAAATTGTAGGGGAACATGAGTCGTGTGAGGAAAGAAGAAGTGTTTCTCCATTTTCAATCCCACATATTTTTCAACATTTAGGACCGAGAGCCAGAATGATGAGAACAAAGTTATTAAAGGAAAATAAAATAAGATTCCCTGAAATGCGATTTGCAGAGGATAAACAATTTTTTATAGATGTTCTTATTAATTGTAAAGCAATCTCCACAACAACTGTGCCAATTTATTATCTAAATAGGTTGGATGAAAATAATGGTTCTTTAACAAAGAAAACGGATATTACAGAGAAAATGGAGAGCAATATTGCGGTAATCAATTATGTTATCAAGAAACGTTTAGATGTAGAGAAAGAAAAAATGATATTAAATCGATTATACGAATTTGACTCCATTACTCGGCTCTTTAACAGGCAACATTTTTTAAAGAGCAAAAACAAAAGTACTTATTTCAATATTTTTGAGGAAGTACTAAAAACAACCCAAAAATTAAGATACGATTTTTCGGAAAACTTTTTCAAACCAATTAACAAAGCCGCGTATGAACTTTTTAAAGAAGGTCGATATGACGATATTGAAAAATTGTTCAAATGGGAAAAGGGGGAGAAGGTAAAGGATGTATTAATTAAAAACCAGCTTCCTTATGTTGTTTCCCCTTTGAAAGATGAAAAATATAAATTCATCAGAGTTTCAATGCTTGCTGTTTTTCAAAAAGATTATTTTGAAGGGGATTGCTACCATTTAATATTTAGTGTTTATGGGGACTATGTAGACAAAGTGAAAGATGTTTTGTTTGTTGATAAACAGAATGCACTGTACCAAAAAGCTTATCCTGTAGATATTGATGAAAATGGAACTGCCCATTTAGTGGTGAATATGGAGGAATTAAAACCCCTTCCGACTTCGAGTTTTACAATATATTTGCGATACAATGGATACGAAAAAACAAATATAAGAAGAATCAACGAAAATAAAATCACTTATGAAGGGCGAAATTACACTTTCTATACAACTGTTAACTCTAATATTGCCCTTAAGATAAAATGAATAAAAAAGTGCCTCGAAAAGGCGCTTTCTTTGTATATTGAGCCTGCTACAAAAGACATGCTGGATAAAATTTTGAGCAAAGATAAAAACCGGTAACTTGAGATTATTTAACTGAATTTTTTAACAAATATTTTATATTTTGATGACCAGATTTGGGCTTTTATTTAACTTTATCTGAGTCGTTCAGCCAGATATCTGAGAGTAACAAATTTGAATACGAAAATTATTGTAGATTTCAACAGAATTATTAAAAATCGGATGTTTTAACTTATTTTTTACGTTTTTCAGTATGCATTTGAATTTTTATTTGCATTCAAATATGCTATAGATATTAGGTCAAAACAGAAACTTTGCTTTCCTGTTTTTCGTAAGAGTGTTGTAGGTATAAAAAAGGAGGCCCCCCATGGAAAACAAACGAAAACGGATTTTGGATATGGTGAAGGACGGGAAGTTGTCGACGGATGAGGCGCTAACGCTGTTGGAGGCTTTGGACCGGGAAGAGGCGGGCGAAATGGCGCCGAAAGAGGATCCGGCAGAAAGCGGGAAACAGGATGCAAACGGCGGCAGCGGAGAGGCTGGGAGCACAACCGGGCAGAAAAAGTTCCGGGATGCAGACCGGAATATTAATGAAACGAAAGAAAAACTGTTTGATCTTGTCGGCGGCGCGCTGAAAAAAATAAAGGACTTTGATCTTCAGCTGGGCCAGTCTGCCGAAGTCTCCCATGTCTTCCAGCAAAGCCTGCCGGAAACCGATATGATTGAATTGGATATCGCAAACGGGCATTTAACGTTTAAACAATGGGATCAGGAAGATGTGCGAGTGGAATGTCAGGCAAAAGTGTACCGTACCAATGACAGGGAAGATGCCCGCAGTTTTCTGCTCAACAATAGCACGTTTTCGGTGGAGGGCGGCAGGCTTGTGTTTTCTACGCAATCCAAATGGATGAAAGTGGATACTGCCGTTTACGTTCCGGCGTCCCGCTACCGGAAAATCACGTTGAGCACTTTCAATGGAAACGTCCAGGTGAAAGACATTCAGGCAGACCAGTTAAAAGTGAAAACACTCCACGGAAAAGTACTTGTGGAACATGCCGATTTGGAAACGGCGGAAGTCGAAACGGGAAACGGCACCATTGATTTTGACGGAAATACAATCGGGCAGGTTGAAGCACAGACGATGAACGGGGATATCCGGTGGAACGGTGCTTGCAGGCGGTCAGACTTTGAAGCCTTTAACGGCAATATTACGGTAAAAATGGCTCCGGGCGCCGATTCATTGCACAGCAAGACCGTCTCCGGAAACATTGAAATGACCATCCCGGAAAACATCTCCGTACATGGGGAAGGAAAAACCAACTTCGGCAACTTTGCGATCGACCTTCAAGGCATGGAGAAATATGAAGAACGAAAAGAAATGATTCAGAAAGTGGCGCGGTTCAGCAGAAAAGGGACCACCGAGCCCGCATTATACATTTTTGCCGATGCCAAAACAGGGTCCATTACGATCAACGAACAAAAGTTGGAGGAAGAAGAAAGCCCGGAAGCATAATCGCATTTTTGCCGGGGAGCAGAAATTCCGCGAAAAAAAGATGCGTGCCTGCTCTGCTACTGGCATCAGCAGCTGTGTCGTTATATACTGTAAAAAGAACCATACAGAAAAGGTTTGATGATCATGCGCTGGTTACTTGGAATCTTGATCAATGCTGTATTATTTATTGCCCTTTCCGGCTATTTTCATGGCTTTTATGTCGAAAATATCGGGGCTGCCGTTATGTCAAGCCTCGTCTTGTCCATTTTGAATATTTTGGTGCGGCCGATCCTGATTTTGCTTACATTGCCGATCACGATTCTCACCCTGGGCATCTTTTTGCTCGTCATCAACGCGATTACGCTTGTGCTGACGGATGAACTGATGGGCGCAAGTTTTGAAATTGACAGCTTCGGCATGGCTTTTATCGTAGCGGTCATCATGGCGGTCGTAAACTTGATTTTACAGAAAACCGTATTCCGTAAATAAGACAGGCGGCGGACCGGACAGAGGCTTTGAAAAAGCGGCGGCGAATACCCGCCGTTTTTTCATGCCATGGCCCGATAGGCTAAATCATTTTCAGGCAGCCAAACTGTTTTACAATGAAAACGCACCGCCCGGCATTTATTTCAAAGGACTTAAGCATGAAGCATCCATCTTTTTACAACAGGGTGGCGATTTTTCGTTCATTTATAGCGTCCGCCCTTTTGGAAGAGGAGAAAAGCAGCATCCGCTCTGATTTGCCATGCAGGCCCTGAACCGCTTTAACGCAGTTTATACGGCATGGGATGATTTTTGGTTGAAAAGGGTGGAACGGGCCCTTTGGGAAATGATAAAATAATAAGAAGCCTTTGAATCATCAACAAGCCGTTCCGGTGGTTTTCATCCGGAATTAACAGGAGGAATTACAGTGGCAAAGGTGCGCGTAGCAGATATTATTGAACATTTTAATCTGGAATTGATCAGTGGGGAAGAGGGCATCCACCGCCCCATTACCACAAGCGATATTTCACGGCCGGGGCTCGAGATGACGGGATTTTTCGATTATTACCCGGCCGACCGGATCCAGCTGCTCGGGATGACGGAAATCACATTCAGCAACAGGCTCTCGCCGGAAGAACGGAAAAGCAGGATGGACAACTTATGCAGCGATATTACACCGGGCATCGTGATATCACGTAATTTGGAAGTGCCGGATGAATTAAAAGAAGCTTCCGAAGAAAAGTCGGTCCCTGTGATGCGGACGCCGATGAAAACAACCCGGTTTTCAAGCCGCTTAACCAATTATTTGGAATTTAAGCTCGCCCCGGCAACAGCCATCCACGGTGTGCTTGTGGATGTGTACGGGGTCGGCGTTCTGATTACCGGCAAAAGCGGTGTCGGCAAAAGCGAAACAGCGCTTGAACTTGTCAAAAGGGGGCACCGCCTTGTCGCGGATGACTGCGTGGAGATTGTCCAGGAAGAAGAAGGGTCTCTGATCGGGCATGCGCCGGAATTGATCGAGCACTTGCTTGAAATCCGCGGCCTTGGCATTATCAATGTCATGACGTTGTTTGGCGCTGGCGCGGTCCGCAGCCATAAAAAAATTACCATGATCGCCAATCTTGAGTTATGGGACGAGCATAAGCAATATGACCGGCTCGGGTTGGATGAGGAAAAAGTCAAAATCCTTGATACCGAAATTACAAAGATGACGGTACCGGTACGGCCGGGGCGGAACCTCGCCATCATCATCGAAGTGGCGGCGATGAATTACCGCCTGAAAAATATGGGCGTCAATGCGGCGCGGCAATTCACGGCCAAGCTCGCAAACGTCATTGAAGAACACGAACAGGGAACGGAAGAAGAAAAGAACGAACCGTAAAAATGGCCGGCTGTATTTTAGGCTGGCCTTTACGGCGCGGAAAAAAAGGAGTGGTTGTGGAAAATGGATTCGAATATAACCCCGCTCGATCCGATTGCATTTCATTTAGGCGGGTTTAGTGTGCACTGGTACGGAATCATTATCGGCTGCGGCATTCTTTTGGGCCTTGCCCTCGCGATGCGGGAAGCTGACCGGCTTTCGGTTGACCAAAATATCATTGCCGATTTATGCATATGGGCGATTCCGGTTTCAATTATTTGCGCCCGTATTTACTATGTCCTGTTTGAATGGAAATATTATGCACAACATACAAGTGAAATCATTAAAATCTGGAATGGCGGCATTGCCATTCACGGCGCGCTGATCGGGGCGGTCGCCACCGCGATTCTTTTTACACGTGCAAAGGGTGTTTCTTTCTGGAAAATTGCAGATATCGTTGCGCCAAGCCTGATTTTAGGGCAGGCGATCGGGCGCTGGGGCAATTTTATGAATCAGGAGGCGCACGGCCGGGCTGTGTCCAGGGCTTTTCTCGAAAACTTGCATCTCCCGGACTGGATCATCAATCAAATGTACATAAACGGCACTTATTACCAGCCAACATTTTTATACGAATCACTTTGGGATCTTGCAGGTTTCGTTTTTTTGCTTTTGTTGAGAAGGCGGGCGGCGATGCACAGGGGCGAGATTTTCCTGACCTATCTTATCTGGTACTCGATCGGCCGGTTCTTTATCGAAGGCTTGCGGACGGACAGCCTGATGTTGACCGCGCATATCCGCATGGCGCAGGTTGTATCTTTCATACTGATTGTTTGCGCGCTCATTCTCTGGTTTTACCGTAGAAAAACAGGCTTATCGGCCAAACGATATGACGAGCAGTGAAGAGGATTGATTTTTCCGGATAGTTCAGCCCGTTGCTGGCAGAAAAACGGGCTTGACAGCCAAACGTTTTATGAGCCTTGAAAAGAAAGAGGGAAGCAGATTGAAAAACCGGATTACGACATTGCTGTTTGACTTTGACGGTACTTTAATTGACACAAACGAATTGATTATCCAATCCTTTTTATATACGCTCAATGCGTACTATCCGGGCCGTTATAGCCGCGGGGATGTGCTCATTTTTAACGGCCCGCCTTTAATCGACACGTTTGCGTCGATCGATCCGGAACGGGCGGAGGAAATGACTGCCAAATACCGGGCGTATAATATTCAGCAGCATGATGCGCTTGTCAAGGAATTTCCGGGCGTATATGACACGATTAAAATGCTTAAGGAACACCGCTTTAAACTCGGGATTGTTTCAACAAAAATGAAGGGCACCATCATGAAAGGGATGAAACTTGCAAAATTGGAACCGTTTTTTGACGTGGTGGTGGCGCTTGATGATGTCAAAAAGGCCAAACCGGATCCGGAGCCTGTCCAAAAAGCGCTCCGCCTTCTCGGTTCGAAGCCGGAAGAAGCGATCATGATCGGAGATAATTACCATGATATCGAAGCGGGGAAAAATGCCGGCACCTTGTCGGCCGGTGTCGCATGGTCGGCAAAAGGGCGCGCTTTTCTTGAGCAATACAACCCGGATTTTATGCTCGAAACGATGCCGGATCTTGCTGAAATTGTCGGGGTCCATGTAAAATGAGAAATACAAAGCGGTATCCGGTTAAAGGATCGAATGCCCTTTGGCAAATTTATAAAACCGTTTCGTTCTGGAAAGTGTTTAAAAATGTGCTTGTCATTGAAATCGCGCGTTTTCTTCCGTTTTTGCGCCTCAAAAATCAAATGTACCGCACCTTTTTGTACATGGAAGTCGGGGACAAGACGGCTTTTGCCTACAAAGCGCTTGTCGATATTCTGTTCCCGGAGATGATCACAGTCGGCAAAAACTGCGTGATCGGCTATCATACGACCATTCTCGCGCATGAATATTTGATTGATGAATACCGGATTGGTGAAGTGGTAATTGGCGATGATGTGATGATTGGCGCGAACACGACCATCCTTCCCGGCGTAACGATCGGAGACGGGGCGGTGGTGGCCGCCGGTTCTGTCGTCCATAAAGATGTGCCGTCCGGTTCCTTTGCCTGCGGGAACCCGCTTCAAATCAGGCATAAAAGCAGCGAAAAGAACGGTCCGGGACAAACAAAACTGTAAAAAAGGGAAGAATTACTTCATCCCAAAAGGTTAAAGGCTTCCCGATTGTATGTTATACTACAAGAAATAATGAATGTTACTTGTTTGTGAGGGAACAACATGAGCAAAGATTCCAAATTAAGGCAGGAGCATGGCAATGTGCTGTCTTTTATACCGACGGGAGAATACTATTTTAATAAAGGTGTCCAGGCTTATGACCGCCGGGATATCAAAAAAGCATTGAAATATATGCAGCGCGCTGCCCAGCTTGACCCGTACGATCCGGTCATCGCCTGCCAGCTTGCGATCATTTATACCTATTGCGAAGAATATCGAAAGGCAATTGACATTTTTCGCCATATCCTGGCAAAACTTGATCCCGGCATGGTCGAATGCCATTATTTTATTGCCAATAATTATGCGGACCTCGGGCTTTTTGATGAAGCTTTATACAATGCACGGAAATATCTTGAACTGGACCCGTTTGGCGAGTACAGGGAGGAAGCGGAAGAACTCATTTATATACTGAACGCCGAAAAAGAGGATGAAACGGGTTCTTTTTCGTATGAACAGGACGAACTCATGGCAAGGCAGGAGGAAGCCAGGCAGTATCTCGAAGCGGGACATTTCGAAATGGCGCTTTCGGAGCTGAACAAATTGATCAAGAAATATCCTGATTTTTGGTCCGCCTACAACAACATGGCACTTGCGTATTTTTACCTTGGCCAGACGGAAAAAGCGGTTGCGGTGCTGATGGATTTGCTCGAAAAGAACCCCGGCAATCTTCATGCGCTTTGCAATTTAGCGGTCTTTTACTACCATAAACACGATGACGAAAAGCTGGAACAGATTGTACGCGGCCTTGAAAAAGTCCGGCCAGTGTTACTGGACCATCAATATAAACTTGGCGCCACATTTGCGATTGTCGGACGCTATGAAGAGGCGTACCTTTGGCTGAACCGGTTGAGAAAAGCTGGATTTGACGGGGATGCTTCGTTTTACTACTGGCTTTCGCAGGCGGCTTACCATACGGGCCGGCAACAGGCAGCAGAAGCCGCCTGGGAACAGCTCGTGGAACTGAATCCGGAGAAAAAAGGCTGCGAACCATGGAACCGGGAAATGGAAAAGAAAATGAACGAGAAAAATGTCCAATTTGTTTTGGACAGGCTGAACAGTGCGGAGTTGCCCGAGCGGTTTTTCGGGATTTTCATGATCGGGTTGTCCAGCAACCGTTCGGATATTGTCTCGCATCCGGATTTTAAGCCGCTTGATGATTTTACGCTTGCCGAAAAAATTTACCTCGCCCATGTGCTGGAATCGGATATTCGCGAGCGGTTTGACCCGGATGAGGTGTTTGTGCACGGCCACAATATTGCATGTATTCTCCACAGCCATTACGGGCCGATGTTTCCGGGCTACACCAACTTAATGATCGCCTGGTTTTCGATCTTTTTAACCGGCCTGAAACGCGGGGAACGGTTTCAAAATGAGGCCGGATTTGCCGCCGCTTTCGATTACTTGTGGCACCGCCAAAAAGGCGACAAAGTGTCCCAGCAGGCGATTGCAAAGGAGTACCGGATTTCCGTCTCCACGTTAAGGAAATACGCAAACCGGATCAAATCGCTCCTTTAAGCACAAGAATGGACGATAAACCAATATTCCTTTACTATAGAGAATGAAAGAAAACCCCACTGCATAAAAGAAAGTGGGGTTTTTTCGAAAAAATCGTATGGAATTGCATCTTTGTGGAACGATGAAAACAGGCGGCCTGCGGTTTCCCGGCCGCGGCCCTTCAATAAGGAGTGGTACAAACGATGAGTGAAGAACAAATTTATGATGTGATCATTATCGGGGCGGGGCCTGCCGGGATGACAGCTGCCGTTTACGCATCGCGGTCAAACTTGAAAACCTTGATGATCGAGCGCGGCGTTCCGGGCGGCCAGATGGTCAACACGGAAGAAGTGGAAAATTATCCGGGTTATGAATCGATTCTCGGCCCGGAGCTGTCAAATAAAATGTTTGAACATGCCAAAAAGTTTGGTGCCGAATATGCATACGGCGATATTAAAGGCATTGACACAGACGGGGATTATAAAATTGTCAAAGCGGGCACAAAAGCATACAAAGCGCTTGCTGTGATTATCGCAACGGGCGCCCAATATAAGAAACTCGGTGTCAAAGGCGAAAACGAACTGGGCGGCCGCGGCGTTTCTTATTGTGCGGTGTGCGACGGCGCTTTCTTCAAAGGAAAAGACCTCGTTGTGGTTGGCGGCGGCGACTCGGCTGTCGAAGAAGGAAATTACCTGACGCGCTTTGCCAATAAAGTGACAATTGTACACCGGCGTGATCAGCTGCGGGCGCAAAAAATCCTGCAGGACCGGGCTTTTAAAAATGAAAAAATTGACTTTATCTGGAATCATACGGTGAAAGAAATCCACGAAGAAAACGGAAAAGTCGGCTCTGTCACGCTCGTTTCGACTGTGGACGGATCGGAAAAACCAT
Source organism: Heyndrickxia coagulans DSM 1 = ATCC 7050 (assembly GCF_000290615.1). Lineage (GTDB taxonomy): Bacteria > Bacillota > Bacilli > Bacillales > Bacillaceae_C > Weizmannia > Weizmannia coagulans. The sequence continues at coordinate 46,028 of NZ_ALAS01000215.1, read as the reverse complement.
TTAAAACGGACGGCGTTTTCATTTATATTGGCATGGTGCCTTTGACCAAGCCTTTTGAAAACCTGGGCATTACCAATGAAGCCGGTTATATTGTGACGAATGAGGAAATGGAAACAAAAATTCCGGGCATTTTTGCAGCCGGTGATGTCCGCGAAAAAACGCTCCGCCAAATTGTCACGGCAACAGGAGACGGCAGCATTGCCGCACAAAACGCCCAGCATTATGTGGAAGAATTGAAAGAAGCTATGAAAGCCGGTTGAGTGCTGGATAAAAAGGCGTGCATCCCCCGGCATTTTGTCGAAACAGGGAAGTTTGAAACGTCAAGTGGTTTTAACGTGTTTGTAACCCGTATGAAATAAACTTGCGGTATGATATAAATATAAATTGACCCCCTTTTTTATATGTTTGAACCAAGAACACTTATGGCTCCGGCTATAAGCGGTTCAAAGACCCTATCTCCCAGGCACAGGAAAACCCTGTGCCCTTTTTTTGTGCAAAACTTGCAGCCGGTGCAGGATATTGCGCTGCTTTTTCCGATTGATAATGCGCTGGTTCTTTGATACGGGAGATGAAAGACAATTAAAGGGGTGGCGTGCGCCCATTTGTCCTTCATCGGCATAATGAAAGACAGAACAAAGCGTGGCTGCCGGCTATTTGTCCTTCATTTGCCCGGTGAAAGACAAAACAAAGTTCGGGAGCCACGGCCTTTCACCCGCGCGATTTTCTCGATTGGGGAAAACTTGACATATACGGGGCGGGTGCATTCATTGTTCAACCATTTCATTAATAGTATAATAAAAAAGTACATGGTTTTTACGCACGGGAAAGGTTTATCCATCGGTTGAATAGATGCGGATTTGTCCGCATCATTCCGGTTCAGATATGAGGTGACTCCTTTGCAAAGAATAACAAATTGTGTATTCATCAAGGACGGACAGGTTTTATTGCTGCAAAAGCCGCGGCGCAACTGGTGGGTTGCACCTGGCGGGAAAATGGAACAGGGAGAATCGGTCCGTGAAGCCGTGATTCGCGAATACCGCGAAGAAACTGGCATTTATTTAAAACACCCTGATTTAAAAGGCGTTTTCACGATTGTCATCAAAGACAGGGATAAACCCGTGTCTGAATGGATGATGTTTACGTTTGTCGCAACAGACGGCGACGGCAAAAACTTCGAGCAATCTGCTGAAGGAATTTTGCAGTGGCATGCTATTGATGAAATTAAAAACTTGCCGATGGCGGCGGGAGATACCCATATTTTGGAATATATGGTCCACGGAAGCGGCATCATCTACGGCCAGTTTACGTACACGCCCGACTTTGAATTGCTTTCATACAGGCTCGATCCAAGCTGAAACGCCATGCTAAATTTTCCGTCAGGGGGAAAAAGAATGGGTTTAGAAGGAAATCAAATGCAGTTTGTCATCATTACCGGCATGAGCGGGGCCGGAAAAACGGTTGCGATCCAAAGCCTGGAGGATCTCGGGTTTTTCTGTGTCGATAATTTGCCGCCGACGCTTTTGCCAAAATTTCTGGAACTGATGAAAGATGCCAGTAATAAAATGAATAAAGTCGCGCTTGTAATGGATTTGCGCGGCCGCGAATTCTTTGATGACTTGTTCCGGGCACTGGATGAACTTGACAAGTCTTCGTGGGTTACGCCCACCATTTTATTTTTGGATGCGGATGATTCTGTGCTCGTGCGCAGGTATAAAGAAACGCGCCGGTCCCACCCGCTTTCGCCGGATGGGACGCCGCTCGAAGGGATACAGCAGGAAAGAAAAATCCTCGAGGAGCTGAAAGGGCGCGCGCAGCTTATTCTCAACACATCCAATTTAAAACCGCGCGAACTCCGCGAAAAAATCGTGTTGGAGTTTTCGGCGAATAAGCAGTCGGTTTTCACGGTCAATGTCCTGTCGTTCGGCTTTAAAAACGGCATTCCGATTGACTGCGACCTTGTTTTTGATGTCCGGTTTTTGCCGAATCCGTTCTACATTGAGCATATGCGCCCGAAAACCGGACTGGACGAAGAGGTATACACTTACGTTTTAAAATGGAATGAAACGCAAAAATTTCTTGAAAAGCTGACCGATTTGCTTGCTTTTATGCTCCCGCATTACAAACGGGAAGGGAAAAGCCAGCTGGTGATCGGCATCGGGTGCACGGGCGGCCAACACCGTTCTGTCGCGCTTGCCGAGTATATCGGCCATTTTTTTGAAAAAGACTATCATACAACGATTTCCCACCGTGATATCAAAAGAAAGGAGGAGCGTAAGCCATGAGGCATCCGAAAATTGTGCTGATCGGAGGCGGGACAGGGCTCCCGGTGCTTTTGCGGGGGCTGAAAAAATACCCGGTTGAGATCAGTGCCATTGTAACTGTTGCAGATGACGGCGGGAGTTCCGGAAGAATCCGTCATGAAATGGATATGCCTTCCCCAGGGGACATCCGCAATGTGCTCGCAGCTCTATCCGATGTGGAGCCGCTGCTTGAAAAAATGTTCCAGCACCGTTTTGAAACCGGCGATGAACTTTCCGGGCATTCGCTTGGCAATCTGATCATTGCGGCGCTCACTTCGATAACTGGAGATTTTGTACACGCCGTAAAGGAACTGAGCAAAGTCCTGAATGTCCGGGGGCAGGTTTTACCGTCCGCCAACCAAAGTGTCGTGCTGCACGCGGAAATGGAAGACGGATCGATCATTGCCGGGGAATCCAAAATTCCGAAGTCCGGCAAAAAAATCAAAAGGGTGTTTTTGACGCCTGAAGTCATTCAGCCGCTTCCGGAAACATTAACGGCCATTCAGGAAGCTGACCTGATCGTGATCGGCCCGGGCAGCCTTTATACAAGCATTTTGCCGAATTTAATGGTGCCGGGTCTTGGAGAAGCGGTATGCCAGGCACATGCGAAAAAAGTGTATGTATGCAATTTGATGACACAGGCGGGCGAGACGAATGATTATACTGCCGCGGATCACGTGCAGACGATTTTCAACCATATGGGCAGTGCCTGCATTGATACGATCCTCGTCAATGATGAAGATGTGCCGGAACCGGTTATGAGCCGGTACCGCGAGGAGCTGGCACAGCCTGTTGTATACGACGTGAAGCGTTTAATGGGGCTCGGCCTGGAGGTGGTTTCGGGAAATATTTTAACGTATAAAGGCGGGGTCATCCGCCACGATACGGAAAAAGTTGCCGAAATCCTTTATGATATTTTGAAAAAGCAGCAATGGCTTTCACGCTCCAGTGCCCGGTGAAAGGATAAAGGTGGAACATCCCCTTTTCATGTGCATTTTTTCGCATAGCTCTAAATTTTGCCAAGGGAGGGGCCTGGAGGATGTCATTTGCATCAGAGATCAAGAAAGAGCTGACCAATTTAGCAGTAAAAGATTGCTGCGTGAGATCCGAATTATCGGCACTGATCCGGATGAACGGATCTTTATCTTTTTCCAACAAGGTGCTGGTTGTCAATGTGCAGACGGAAAATGCCGCCATTGCCCGGCGGATTTACGTCCTTGTAAAAAGATTATATGATGTCCCGGTGGAATTATTAGTCAGGAAAAAAATGCGCCTGAAAAAAAACAATGTCTACATTGTCAGGCTGAAGGCCCGGGCAAAAGAAGTATTGGAAGATTTGCATATTCTCGGTGAACATTTTACCTTTACCCGGAATATTTCCCCGGAACTGCTGAAGAAGAAGTGCTGCAAACGCTCCTATTTGCGCGGGGCTTTTCTGGCGGGCGGATCCGTTAACAATCCGGAAACTTCCTCTTATCATTTGGAAATTTCCTCCCAATACAAAGAACACAACGATGCACTATGCCGCCTGATGAACGGGTTTCATTTAAACAGCAAAACGCTTGAAAGAAAAAAAGGATATATTACGTATTTAAAAGAAGCGGAAAAGATTACGGAATTTCTCAATATTATCGGCGCCCATCATGCCCTGCTCCGGTTTGAAGATGTCCGGATTGTCCGGGATATGCGCAATTCCGTCAACCGGCTCGTCAATTGCGAAACGGCCAATTTGAATAAGACGATCGGGGCGGCCCTCCGCCAAGTGGAAAATATCCGCTATATTGAAGAAACGGTCGGCCTTGACGTACTGCCGGAGAAATTGCGCGAGATTGCAGTATTGCGCGTGAACCATCAGGATGTGACGTTGAAGGAACTCGGCGAAATGGTGTCCGGCGGGCATATCAGCAAATCCGGCATCAATCACCGGCTCCGCAAAATCGATGAAATTGCCGAAAAACTGCGGGCAAACGGGCCTGCCAATAAAAATTCATAATGGGTGCCAAAAATTAATCATGTAAGATGGATAGGTTTAAAAAGTATAAAGACGGGGGGCGTATTGGCAGAAGGCGCCCCCGTCCTGCTACTTGAAAGGAGAGGGTTATCGTGATCGAAAAACAATTGGAAGTGAAATTAAAATCCGGTTTGCAGGCGCGCCCTGCAGCCCAATTTGTCCAGGAAGCCACCCGCTTTTCATCGGAAATTTTTCTTGAAAAAGAAGGAAGAAAGGTAAATGCAAAAAGCATTATGGGGCTGATGACCCTTGCTGCGGGCCACGGGGAAACTGTTACGCTGAGCGTGGACGGGAGCGATGAAGAAGAAGCTTTTGAACACTTGGCAAACTATATTGAAGGGAAAGAAAAACTTCCGTCCTGATGTAAGCGCATGCGGCCGTCAGCCTGCGGGTTTTTCAAACACAGCACAAGGCCGCCCGTTTGCGGACGGCCTTGTTCAATCTTATTTCAATTCTTTTTTTGTCATAATATGGTCAATCAAACCATATTCTTTTGCTTTTTCCGCGCTCATGAAGTTATCGCGGTCTGTATCCCTTTCGATCACTTCAATCGGCTGGCCGGTATGGTCGGACAAAATTTTGTTTAATTTCGCGCGCGTGTACAAAATATGTTTTGCCGCGATTTCAATTTCTGTTGCCTGGCCTTGGGCGCCGCCTAATGGTTGGTGAATCATCACTTCGCTGTTCGGCAGGGCATAACGTTTCCCTTTCGTGCCGGCGGTCAACAGCACGGAGCCCATTGATGCAGCCATCCCGACGCAAATCGTTTGCACGTCCGGTTTGATGATCTGCATGGTGTCATAAATGGCAAGGCCCGCAGTGACACTCCCGCCAGGACTGTTAATATAAAGATAAATATCTTTTTCAGGGTTTTCCGCTTCCAGGAACAAAAGCTGGGAAACAATCGAGTTGGAAACATTGTCGTCAATCGCGCTGCCAAGCATAATAATCCGGTCTTTTAACAGGCGGGAATAAATGTCGTATGCGCGTTCCCCGCGGTTTGTTTGTTCAATTACTGTGGGAATTAAATTCATATTGAGTATCCTCCTTCTTCTCTTCGGAATGGTCCATCATATGCTAATCATGGATGTTAAAGGAATTATTCTCCATCCTTATGTACTGATCATACAATATTGGTCAATGAAGGTCAAAAGAATTGCCTTCACCTGAACTATAATACCCATCATAACCAAATTCCGATAAAATAAAACCAAAAAGGGGCTTGCTTTTTTGTTCATTGTCCTTTATAATCTATTATTGTTGAATCACTTATTGCCCTCGTGGTGCAAAGGATAGCACGTGAGATTCCGGTTCTCAAAATGTGGGTTCGATTCCTGCCGAGGGCGTTTTCTAAAAACTGAACAACTAGCTTAAAATTTTTTAAAACCCTTGATACGACTGCATTTGCAGTCGTTTTTCTTTTTCTCTGAATGTGAAAAAATAATGCAACAATCGATTGAATTTTTCACCGATTTTGCACTACAAATCTCATTCATTGCGCCACCTGCGACATTTCGTTCATAGTGCCATATATTCAGGTTTTGAACAGTTTCTGTATAAATCATGGAACTTGAAAAACGAACGTTTGTCCTTTATAATAAAACTGAAAAATAAGAAAAGAGGTGTTGCCATTGGAACTGGTAATGGAAAAGAAAACCGGTTACAATGTACATGATCGTTTGTTTAAGGAGCTGATCCAAAACTTTTTTCAGGAGTTTATGGAGGCGTTTTTCCCGGATGTGTCAGCGGATCTCGACTACCGCCGGGTGAGGTTTTTGTCGCAGGAACAGTTTACGGACTTTCCGGGCGGTGAACAAAAACGGGTTGATATCCTTGCCGAAACGAAGGTAAAAGGGAAAGACACCGTGATTCTCATCCATGTAGAGCCGCAGTCATATTACGAGAAACCCTTTCCTGAACGCATGTTTCGTTATTATATGATGATCAGTCTCCGGCACCAGAAACCGGTATTGCCGATTGCCGTTTTCAGTTATGAGGAGAAAACAGAAACCCCTGATACATACACCTTTGCGTTCCACAACATTGAAATTCTTCGTTTTCACTATTTATCCATTCATCTGATGAAACAAAATTGGAGAAATTATATCCGGAGCAACAACCCTGTTGCCGCGGCATTATTAAGCAAAATGGGGTATACAGAAAAAGAACGGGTGCAGGTCAAACTGGAGTTTCTGCGGATGCTGGCACGCATGGAACTCGACCCTGCAAAAATGAGGCTGTTACACGGTTTCTTTGATTATTATTTAAAACTGAACGAAAAAGAGGAGGCGGAAGTGATGGAAAACATTAAGATGCTGGATCCGGATGAAGCAGAGCAAGTATTAAAGCTGCCAAATTCTTACTTTGACCGCGGGTTTAAGAGGGGGAAAGAGGAAGGCAGAGAAGAAGGAATTGAAATAGGAGTAGAGAAGGGAAGAGAAGAAGAAAGAAAAAAATTGCTGCAAACGATTCCAATTGCCATCAAAATGTTGCTGGCGGGTATGGAGCTTCAATTAATTGTAGAAAAAACCGGTCTGAGCCAGACGGAAGTGGAAAAAATAAAACAGCAACTGGAGCATTCATAAGATGGAAGTCAGATTTCCCGGTGTGGATGGAAAAGAAGTTGTCCTGGACTTGCCGAATTCCTATTTTGATCGCGGGTATAAGAAGGGAATTGAAATAGGAGTAGAGAAGGGAAGAAAAGAAGAAAGAGAAGAAGGGGAAGATAAGTTAAGAAGATTTATTGCTAACTTGCTAAAAAATCAAGTGGATGTGAAGGTCATCGCCCAAGCATCCGGCTTGAGTGAAGACGAGATCATGAAGATCAAAGGGCAGATAGAATGGGAAAAGCCTTGAACCCGAGTTATGACGAGACGGAGCAAGTATTAAAGCTGCCAAATTCTTACTTTGACCGCGGGTATAAAAAGGGGAAAGAGGAAGGAAGAAAAGAAGAAAGAGAAGAAGGTGAGCAAAGGTTAAGAAGATTTATTATCAACTTGTTAAAAAATCAAGTGGATGTAAAAGTCATTGCCCAAGCATTCGGCTTGAGTGAAGACGAGATCATGAAAATCAAAAGGCAGATAGAGAGGGAAAAGCCTTGAATACGGGTTATGACGAAACAGAACTAGTATTGAAGCTGTCGAATTCTTATTTTGATCCGCGAATATATGAAATAAAATAAGTGCACACCATTGCGAACAGGCTCTCAGGGCGGTAGCAACCCGCAATGCATTGAAAAAACGGCCGGCCTGAGTCAGCAGGGGTGCCGTTCAAGCGGTCGTTAGCGGGGTATGATGTCTGTTACAATCCGGCAAATCCGGAGAGTGGCAGGCATTTTTTCAGGACTGTGACACCGGCAAACGGTAAATGTACGGCATTGGCCGGCTCGTGAACGGATATGCCGCTTTTTTGGTGCAAGATTTCTGAAAATATGTTCTCAAAAAGGAATTGAACAGCGACTCGCGAGCGTTGAGGTGTTGCTTTGCGGGAATTTATAGTAAAATAAACTTGCAGCTACATATCGGCAAGTTTTTTAGGCTTGCCGCCGTTTTGCAAAAGCCAAATGTAAGCACATACAGGAGGGGAAGAAAGTGGAGTACCGGATTGAAAAAGACACACTCGGAGAAATGAAAGTGCCGCGGGACAAATATTGGGGGGCACAAACGCAGCGCAGCAAGGAAAACTTCCCGATCGGCGGGGAAAAAATGCCGATGGAAGTGATCCGCGCTTTTGCCCATTTGAAAAAAGCGGCTGCCGTCAGCAACAACCGCCTCGGCAAATTATCGGATGCCAAAATGAAGGCTATTGTTCAGGCTTGTGAAGAAGTGCTGGACGGGAAATTTGACGGGCATTTTCCGCTTGTTGTCTGGCAAACAGGCAGCGGCACCCAGTCAAATATGAATGTGAATGAAGTGGTGGCAAGAAGGGCAAACGAAATCCTTTCCGCCCAAAACAGTGCAGAACACGTCCATCCGAACGATGATGTGAATATGTCGCAAAGCTCGAACGATACGTTCCCGACTGCGATGCATATTGCCGCCTACCATGAACTGCAGACAAGGCTGCTGCCGCCGCTGGAACAGCTGAAAGAAACGCTGCTTGAAAAAGAAAAAGCATACATGAAAATCATCAAAATCGGGCGCACGCATTTGCAGGATGCAACGCCGCTCACTCTCGGCCAGGAAATCAGCGGCTGGCGTGCCATGCTGGAAAAAAGCGAACGCATGATCAAAGAAAGCGCAAAACATATTTTGAACCTGGCGATCGGCGGCACGGCTGTCGGCACCGGCATTAATGCGGACCCGACTTTCGGCGGTAAAGTTGCGGAAGAACTAGAAAAACAAACCGGCTACCCGTTTGTTTCTTCTGATAACAAATTCCATGCGCTCACAAGCCATGACGAAATCGTTCATGTCCACGGGGCATTAAAAGGGCTTGCTGCAGATTTAATGAAAATAGCCAATGATGTCAGATGGCTTGCGAGCGGGCCGAGAAGCGGCATCGGTGAGATTTCGATTCCGGCCAATGAACCGGGCAGCTCGATTATGCCTGGCAAAGTCAATCCGACCCAGTGCGAAGCTTTGACGATGGTAGCGGTCCAGGTATTCGGGAATGATGCCGCAATCGGATTTGCCGCAAGCCAAGGCAACTTTGAATTAAATGTATTTAAACCGGTAATTATATATAACTTCCTGCAGTCCGTCCATCTGCTCGGCGATGCGATGAAGTCATTTGATGAAAGATGCGTGCGCGGCATTGAACCGAATGTGGAAACGATCCGGGAAAATGTCAATCGTTCCCTCATGCTGGTGACGGCCCTGAATCCGCATATCGGTTATGAAAAAGCGGCCCAGATCGCGAAACTGGCTTTCAAGGAAGGCACAACGCTGAAAGAAGCCGCCATTAAAACAGGTTATGTAACCGAAGAACAATATGATGAGTGGATCGTGCCGGAAAAAATGGTCAATTTAAATCACTGATAAAAAGGGAGGCGGTTGCCCCCCTTTTTTTAGCCATTTTATTGGTTTGTTATATTACGAATGGAAAGTACCGCCAAGTTGTTGTTCAGCCATTTGCACAAGGCGTTTTGTAATTTCTCCCCCGACAGATCCGTTCGCGCGGGATGTCGTGTCTGCGCCGAGGTTTACGCCGAATTCTTGTGCGATTTCGTATTTCATTTGGTCGAGAGCCTGCTCAGCACCGGAAACTAACAATTGGTTTGAATTGCTGTTGTTTGCCATCTGTGTCATCTCCTTGTTGTAAGTTTTTTGGTTGGGCCGGCTGGAATTGCACCAGCAAGCGGGGAATTCCCCGCCACCTTCTTGGTTGAACCCAGCGGAATGTGATCGATGTACTACGTATTATGGAGGAAAAAATTTTAATTATACTGGTTCCCGGCTGGTAACTATTGGCGGCGATTGCGGAGAAAATCAAAAAGCCGGATATAACAGCGAGGCACTGAAAAAGCACCCCAAAAATAGAAAAGACGTTGAGACACTCATGCTGCTTGTGTTTCAACGTCTTTTTGCATTTTATATGTTGGATATACGGATATAAAAAATCACTTTTTCAGTGGCAGGCTTTCTGGTTCACCCAATCCTTAACTCTGTTTCGGCATCAAAGAAATGGGCTTTATTCATATCAAGCCCGAGCGTGATTTCGTCACCCGGTTTGACAACTGTTCTGGAATCGATGCGGGAGATAAACTCCTGCCCGTTGATTCTGGAATAGAGCATCGTTTCAGCGCCATGAAGTTCAGAAACATCAATCGTGGCTTTGATGGCCGAGCCCGGCATTGTTTCAATGAAAACAGGTTCATCGTGGATGTCTTCAGGGCGGACACCAAGAATGACATCTTTGCCGATATGGCTTTTCAAATGTTTCATTTTCCCTTCCGGCACATCAAGCTGGACCGATTCGTTTAAGTGAAATTTGCCGTTGTCCAGTTTACCGCGGAAGAAGTTCATCGCTGGCGAGCCGATAAAACCGGCGACGAACAGGTTGGCAGGTAAGTCGTATACTTCGCGCGGCGTTCCGACTTGCTGGATGACACCATCTTTCATGACGACAATCCTTGAAGCCATCGTCATCGCTTCCGTCTGGTCATGTGTCACATAAATGGTCGTCGTTTGCAGCCGCTGGTGAAGCCGGGCAATTTCGGTCCGCATTTGCACCCGCAATTTCGCGTCCAGATTGGATAAAGGTTCGTCCATGAGGAACACTTTTGCATCCCTTACAATCGCGCGGCCGAGGGCAACCCGTTGCCTTTGCCCGCCTGATAAAGCTTTCGGTTTCCGTTTTAAATATTCTTCAAGGCCAAGGATTTTTGCGGCTTCCTGTACCCGCTTGTCAATTTCCGCTTTCGGCACTTTGCGGAGTTTCAGCCCGAATGCCATATTGTCGTATACCGTCATATGCGGATAAAGCGCATAGTTCTGGAATACCATCGCGATATCACGGTCTTTCGGCGCTACATCGTTCACCCGTTTGCCGTCCATGTATAAATCGCCTTTTGAAATTTCTTCAAGCCCGGCAATCATCCTGAGCGTCGTCGATTTCCCGCAGCCGGAAGGACCGACAAATACAATGAATTCCTTGTCCTTAATATGTAGATTAAAATCGGATACAGCGGTTACATTATTGTCGTAAATCTTATAAATATGCTCAAGCGCCAGTTCTGTCATCGTAAAAACCCTCCCCTGTCATAAGTTGTCTTTATTATAAGGAAAACCCTTTCGTAAAGGGAACGGCAGGATGCACAAAAAATGCAGGGCGATTTTCGGCACCCTGCCCATCCCGTTTTCCCGGCAGATTGGCGCAGTAAAATCCGGGGGCCGGGATCCTTGGAAATTTGAAAGCGGCTCGTTTTCCAATCTTCCGGTTGCGCGGCATTCATTGCAACATGGGATACGATGCCGGTATGCCGCTCTTGATACAACCGGTTAGCCAACTGGTGCCATTTTGAGTAAAACGGGCTTGTTTCCTTTTCAAGGCAAATAACGCGCGGCTTATCGGTGGGAGTTGCCGTCAAAGGTTTCGAGACAGGCGAAATACGCAAAGATGGCATCTGTAAAATGTTTTAAATCCAAGCCCGTTTTTTCTTCAAATTTTTCAATCCGGTACTGCAAGGAATTGCGGTGGATGAACAATTGTTTTGCCGTCAGGCTGGCATTCGCAAAATTTTCAAGATACCGTTTGATCGTTTGCCCCATTTCCCGGTCTTCTTCAAACAGCCTGCGCAGTGATTGGAAGAGCAGGCCCTTTTCCCCTTCAGGCAAATGGGACAGCAAATAAAGAGGGAGCAGAGCATGAGCCGTGAACAAAGCGGACGTTTTCCGGCGGCTTTTGGCAAATTCGAAAAGCCGGCGTTCGAATTGGAAGCTGCGCTTTAATGCCGCCACTTCCTTAAATTCGCCTAAATACAGCAAAACAGGGGTATAGAAATCCCCTTCAAACGCACGGATGGATGCCTCTAGATCGTCTTCGGCCGCTGCTGTTCCGCTTTTTTCTTCAATCACCATGCCTTCAAGCTGATTGGTCATCATCACCAAGACATCATGCACAAACATGTTTTTGATGGCTTCCTGAACGCCGGATACATCCGGCCCTTCTTTTGCCAGCGCAAACTGTGTAACGCGGTATACGCCGCCACGGGCAGGGGCCTCGGCATCCGGCAAAAACAGGTAGTCATACCATTTGGATGCTTCGCCCGCCGTGCCTGGAGCATTTTCCCGGAATTTGGGGAATAATGTTTTCAACAGCATCGTTTCTTCCGGCGTCAATTCGCCCGGATCAATCCCGAAATACTGTTTTTCTTCTTCCATCCAAAACCATAACAAAGGTTTCGCTGCAATCGGTTCATCTGCAATGCAGGCATTTGGATACCTTGTTTTTAATCTGTCGAGCATGTTTGGATCCCTCGGTTTTTCATTGGATATAATCTATTTTACTCAAATTTTTTAAAGAGAGGGAATCATTTTTCCAAAAAGCCGGTAATGGCATAAAACAAATCGGCAAGTTTCCGGGTTTTTGCTGCTTCAATTTCAGGTTCATCAAAGGACATTGGCTTTGCATTCAGTTCAAACAAATAAAAGCCGCCTTCATTGCCGGGCGCGATGTCAGCGGTAAATTCCCCGAAAAAGCCGTACGATTCCGCTAAAGCATTGCCGCATGCTGAAATGACCGGCGCAATCTTTTTTTTAATCTCCATTTTTTCATTGGAAGATAGTACCAGCGTTTCCCCGCCTTTTGCCGTATGGGTCGTCATTCCGCCGGGGTGGGCAACCCGCACGCCGATGCCGGTTATCCGGTAACCTGTTCCGTTGTAATGGGCGTGGACACGGTAGTCATATTTCCGGCCGTCAAGCAATGCAGTTGGCACGGTTTCCTGGACAATGTACGTTTCTTTTTCTGCAAAGGGGCCAATCTCCTCCCACACATCCGAAAAGCTGGCGGGCAAGTGGGCGGATTGGGGCGTGTAAAATGTCCATGCTTCACAGGGCCCCTGCACAATGCGGCGGATGCCGTATCCTTGCGAACGGGCGGCGGGTTTGATATAGACATCCTTGTGCTTCAGTAAAAAGGCGTGAAAGCTGCTTTTATCGGAAATAAGCGCCGTTTCCGGAAGAAAACCGGCAATCGCCGGATCCTGCTTCAATTTTTCGTACACCTCATATTTATTTAAAAAATGCGGGTTGAAAAAAGGGATCCTTTTTTGCCGGAGAAGCCTGGTAAATCGACGGAAATCTTCCTCCAATTCTTCCTTTCGCTTCCGGATCCGGTTATAAACCACGTCTGGAAACGGAAACATTGCCCTGTGCCATTTTTCTTGTTTTACATCCCAAAACACGCCGGTAATATGCGCTGAAATATCGGCAAGGCTGAATAAAAAAGACAGGCCGCCCTGTTTTTCCTGTAATGTTTGTTGGATGGCGATAAAAAAATCACGGTCTCCGCTGATGGCTTTCTTTGATTTACTGATGAGTATCCCGATCAGGGGGCCGGCTGATGCCCCTTTTAACATCAGACGATAAGGCGTTTCCTCTCCGGGTTTCGTGGAGAAAGGAAGCAGTTCCGCTTCTTTTCCCCAAAAAAGCGGGGACGGGGCAGTACGCTTAAATATTTTTTCCTTGCGGTCAAACCAGATGGCGGTCATGGGAACATTTCCCCTGGTGACTGCACTTGCCGTTCCGTCAAATAAACGGCAAACGATAAGCTCAGTTTGCGCGTCAATAAATCGCACGCTTTCATGAACGGATTGTTGAAAATGGAGCGCCCGGGCTTCGAATTGGCTTCAAACAGCCATACTTTCCCGTCCGTGCCGATGCCGAGGTCAAACCCGATTTCCCCAATCACTCCTTCGACATGTTCATCGATGGCGCGGGAAAGTTTGAGGGCGGCTGTTTCCAGCGCATGCCGGTACATCTCCTGTTGCTCGGGGTTTTCCGTAAGTTCGGGAAGTGTTTTAATTAACCCGCCGCTTCTCACGTGCGTTGTCGGGCTGCCCGGGCCGGCCACTTTTGCCGCGATTGCTGTAACGACCCAGTTTCCGCCCTCGTCTTTATTGGTATGGACCCGGAAATCAACCGGCCGCCCTCCGTCTGTTACGAGAAAAATGCCCTGCTGGACGAGCAGCCGGTTCCATTGCTTTTTAGAAAAAACATGGTTGATCAAGTTTTCAAGGCTGCTGAATTTTAACAATCGGTTGCCGGTGTCCCGGTACCGGCAATAATACGCGCCGGAAGCATGGTGGTAATGGATTTGATGGACGCCAAGGCCAAGGCTGCCGTTCACCGGTTTGATGTAGACCATCCCGTAATCAGACAGCATCCGTTCAATTTGATGAAAAGAGGTGAGCGGGTTCGTTTCCGGCAAATAGGGGCGCGCTTCCGGATCTTGAAACAGCCGCTCGTGAATTTCCAGTTTGTTGAAAAAGCCGGGATTGTACCACGGAATAAAATATTCTTTTTCCAATTTTTCTTTGATTTTCTGCGCATTTACAAGTTTTTCACTTTTCCGGTTCGGGAGCCGGTCGTAAATGGCATTGGGAAACGGGACTTCCTGCTTTTCCCAGCCCGCTTTCCCGTAAAAGTAGCCGGTGATCACACCCTGTTCCCAATCGATATGCTGTTCGCCAAATAAAAACGGCACCACGCAGGCAGCAGACTGGGCGGAAAGAAGTTTTGCAAACCACGCCGACCTTGCACCGGCCGGGCGGTTTTCAAAGGGGGTGAAGCCGGCCGTAAAAATGCCGACAAGCGGGCCGAGCATCAGGATATCGCTGTTTTGGAAACAGTGAAGAACCGTTAAAAAGGCGGGCATTCTCAGTTCACCGGCAAGCGCGCTTGAGACGGAAAAAACATTGCGGCCATTTGGATGCGGTTCGATTTTTGCGGCAGCGATTTTAGAGCCGAATGCCACTTTGCCGGTGTTTTCAAGTACCGGAAGGCTTTGCGGCGTGTACAGGATCGGGTCGGAGGCATCAAAAAACTCAATTTTATATTTTCTGGCCATTTGTAAAGCACCTCGTTTCATTTAGATGACCTTTTGTTAAACCGGCAGCGGATGAAATGAACCAACCAAATTTTTCCGGCTACTATCGCGGCTCTTTTTCTCGGGTTCCCTTCTGTTTCAAAAGCAATGTGGCAAAAATTCAGGCGCGTTCTATGCGAAAAGGCTGTCGAAAAATGCGCTGCTTCTTCACATAGGAGCGCTCTATGCGAAGGTATGCCGTTGAAAGCGCCCGGTTTCTTGACGCAGGCGCGTTCTATGCGGCCAAAATTGCCCGGTTTCTTATGGGCACTCTGTGTGAAGGAGAGCCGTCGAAAACGGTGCTGTTCCTTAAACACAGGCGCGTTCTATGCGAAAAGGCTGTCGAAAACGCGCTGTTCCTTCACATAGCCGCTAAAGAGCAGTCCCATTTCTTTCATTTTACACATTTCCGGCCTGCACGCGGTTTCCGATTTCCTGTAAATACCGGCAGTAGGCAAGCGGGGCTTCAGCCATTTGCCCGGCTTTTTCCGGATGGAGAAGGCTGACCATTTTTCTGCCCGGTTTTGAATTGATGTCGAGTATCCAGATGGATTGGTCCCCCGCAATAAGCAGATCGATTCCCAACTCAAATAGCGGTTGAAAAGTTTCTTCCAAAACAGCCGGCAAGATGCTGATGATGTCAGAGATTTCCTGGCTGATATAGACATGATTAAAATGCGGCGTTTCGCGTTGCCAGTTCCCGTATGTTGAGAGGCTTGCCCCCGCGCTCAAATTGGTTAAAATGCCGTTTTCCATGCCGGTACGGATGCCCCGCGTCACTTCCTGCCACTCGCCGCGGCTGTCTTTTTGCAAAAAGATGCGCAGATCAAAAGGCCGGTTTTTCCGGTCCATATTGTCAATCCTTGCCTGAATGAGAAAATCATGCTTTCCGAGCAGTGTATTGAGCCACGCTTGAAATTTATCCAAACGGCCGAAGTTCTGCGATATAAGACTGCCGTTTTTCGTCGTTCTTACAAGCAGCCCGCCCGTTTTCTTTTCGAGGGAATACACCGCATATCCATGCGCACCGTTTGCCGGTTTTAAAATAATGGAAAGATATTTGTTCAGTTCCCGCAAAACCGTTTCCGTACTGTCCGCCCTTACTGTCTCCGGCAAATACGGGGAGATTTCCGGAATTTCCTTCAGACGGTCGTAAAGCGCGGTTTTATTCGGCAGCCCGTATCCGAGAAAGGTAAGGTCTTTCCGTTCTTTCAGCCATGCGACGATTTTTTTGGCATCTTTTGATGGCTGGTCTTCGCCGTAAAAGCAGCGGTCATAAAGGAATTCCGGAATCTGGAAAACTTCTTCTTTCCATATGCCGCTTGTAGTGTCAAAATGAAGTCCCTTTGCTTTCTGCGTGCCGGGCAGTAAATCAAGGGGGGAGAATGAATAAAGATCGGTCCCATATTGTTTTGATTCATGTGCCATTTGGTCAAAATAATCCTGCCGGGAAGCAGGATCCAGCGTAAGAATGCCTAATTTAGCCGGCATGTTCCATTCCCCTTTCAGTCCATAGAAATAAACCGTAGCGGTATAGTGCTTTTACGGATGGGCGGATGCCGCCGCGGGATACGCCAAACGCGGCCTTAGACGGCTTTACGTTTGCTTCAATTACCCACGGTTTTCCATCCCAATCCACCCCTATATCGATCCCGAATTCCGCAAAGTGCCCGTTTCCGGCGGAACAGAGCGTGATGGCGGCGGCTTCCGCCAGCTCATGCATGAGTTCCAGCACGAGCCGGCCTTTTTCCTTTCCAAAATGATGGAAGATAAGCGGCGCCGGTTTTGCCGGAAGCCCTCCTTGTGAGAGGTTTGACACAATCGCATCGTCTGCCGCTGTTCTTGCGAGGGATGACGCGATCTGCCAATCGTTTTTTGCGCCGGTTCTCCAGACAAGGAACCGGAAATCGGTTTGCCTTCCATCTGCCGAAAGCAATGGAATGCCTTGTTGAAGGATATACGGAAGGGTTCCGGTGAGTTGTTCCATTTTTTGAACGGTGTCTTCCACATTTTCTGCAACTTCCGGCAAACGGTTTTCCTGGTGCGTATGGCCAAGGAGGAACCGGCTTTCCTTTTTTTCAATCCGGATGATGCCGCGCCCCTGGCTTCCGTTTTCGGGCTTTGCATACAGGATATTGAATGCCCCAAGTTTTTCCGCTAGGCACGCCGGACCGTACCGGCAAGTTTCCGGTAAATACGACCGCAAAAATCGGTTTGCATAAAGGCATTCGTAAACTTCCATTTTTGTTAAATACTTGGCATTAAAAAAACCGGTTCCCTTTTCTTTGTACGCTGCTGTTTTCATTCCAAACTGGCGGCTTTTTTCAGCCAGCCTAGAATGAATGCGGTTATAGACAATGTCCGGTTCCGGCACTTCCCCCGTCTTCCAGCCATTGGCGGAAAACGTGCAGCCGGTGCCGGCGCGGGAATCCAAGCCTTCCACAAAAAGGCAGCCGCCTTCTTTTTCGATCAGGTGGTGCAGTTCTTCGCAAAATGGCCGGATGTTTTCAGAAGGGGCACTTCCAGTAAGTTCTGTCAGGACGGCGATCACCGGGCCAAGTTCAAGCACCCCCTGCCGGCAGAAGGCTTTCAACCGGGCGGGCGGGACAGGGAGCTTCAGGTGTTTGTAACCATCCGCAGAGAGCATCATTACCGTTTTGCCGGATGCATCGGTTTCCACTTTTGCTGTGGCTGTTTTTCCGCCGAACCGGATGGTGAGCCCGCCGTTTGAAATGCGCAAAAAGGAAAGGAGCGCCCGTGGAATTGCCGCCGCCGCGCCTTTCGTTTCATCGTCATGCCGGAATGCAATGGTTGATGCCAATCCGTTCCCCTCCCTTCCTCCTGAAAACACGGGCACGAACACGGCTAATTTTTGACTTTATTGGGCTTTTGCTGATATCTTATGATTAGTACAGAAAATCGGTTCAAAAAAAATAGCTGATTTCAGAAATACCCGGCCGCAAAAAAGGGTATTTTTTCATTAAGTTTGCGGTTTTCCGCAGCATAGAACCAAAATCGACCGTTGTGTCCGCATAGCGGGCTGGAAACTTCCCGTGCTTCTTTGGAAAAAATTTCACAACGAAAACAATGAGGGATGATTGTGTATGCATGCATTTTTGGAAATTTTGTTTATGACTGCCGTGGGGGCAGTGATCGGCGGATTCACAAATTATCTGGCCATTAAAATGCTGTTTCGGCCGTACGAGGCGATCTATATTAAAAATTGGCGGCTTCCGTTCACGCCCGGATTGATTCCGAAAAGGCGCGAAGAGATTGCGAAGCAGCTTGGCGAAATGGTGGTGCGCCATCTGGTCACCCCGGAAAGCATCGAAAAAAAGCTGCTGTCGCCCGGGTTCCGGAAAGAGACGGCCCAATGGATGGCGGATACTTTTTTGAAATGGCTGGAGATGAGCTGGACGACCCCGCAAATTGCCGGTTTTTTTAAAGCGGATTTGTCGGCGGAGCGTGTTCAAAACGGGATCAAAGAATTCATCCGCACCCGTTACGGGGAGGCAAAACAACATATCGCACCGCAAACGCTTGAAGCACTGCTGCCGGAAGCCGTGATCAAAAAAGCTGAAGAAAAAATCCCTGTTTTGGCGGATTTGATCATTGCAAGGATTAGCGAATACATTTCAAGCCCTGCTGGCCGCACGAAAATTGAAGGGATGATCAGCCATTTTCTTGATGACCGCGGCATGATCGGCGCGATGGTGAAACGTTTTATCGGAAACACTTCGATTGCCGATAAAATCCAGCCTGAGATCACCCGGGCACTCCAGGAACCCGGAATGAAAGCAACAATGGCGGAAATGCTGGAAAGGGAATGGAACGGCCTGAAAGCAAAACAGGCAGGGGAACTTTTGCCGGATCTACCGGATGAAGAAATTAGCGGATGGCTGGAGAAAAATATTTTATCTGCCCTTCCTGTCGAACGTTTTTTAGACACACCCGTCCAGGCATTTGTTGCCCGGTACCGGAATAAAATTGAAGAAGAATGGATCCCTGTATTGGCGGAAAAAGCGCTGCACTTCATCAGCAAAAACGTGCCTTTGATCATCCGGAAGCTGCAGGTGGCGGATCTTGTGCGCCAGGAAGTGGAATCTTTTCCGATTGAGCGCCTGGAAGGGCTGATTCTCGGCATTACCGCCCGCGAATTTTCAATGATTACGTATCTTGGCGCGTTACTGGGCGGCCTGATTGGGATCGTTCAGGGGGTGATCGTGCTGCTTGTATAGAGGAAGCAAGCTTTGGCGCATTGTTGGAATAACGCCGGCCTGATCCTGCTGCTCGTGCAGGAAAGAGAAAACAGGAAACCCATGCATCCCTGCATTTCCGTGGCAGGCTTCAAGCGGCCCGGCTGCTCCTTGTGTAACGAAAGCAAGGCCGGGAAACCATCCGTGATGAATAAAACATAAGGAGGATTTACATGCCATCCCATTTAAATGAATACGCGCGCATGCTTGAAAAAGGAATCCGGGAAAGCCATGAATTTGCTGCGTTGAAGCAGGCGTACGAAAATGTCCGGTCAAACGGCCAGGCGAGAGCATTGTTTGACCGTTTCAGGCAGCTTCAACTCAATCTGCAAGATAAACAAATGCAGGGGCTTCCGGTTACAGAAGAAGATGAAAAGCAGGCGCAGGCTGCCATGCAAGCGGTCCAGGCAAATCCCGCCATTATGCAGTTGATCGGCGCTGAACAGCGGCTAAGCGATATGCTCAGCGAAATCAATCAGGTGCTGATGAAGCCTGTCGAAGATTTATACAACGGAAAGTAGAAGAATGCAGCCGGAAAGTTCTATTTCCCCCTTTTTTCTCATACATCTGTAAAAGAAAGCAGGCTGTGTGAAAAATCAGCCCGGCAGCCGGGAGCATCATGAAGAGGGGGAGCATCCATGATCTATAAAATGCTGGCGTTAAATATTGAGGGAACATTGCTGCAGGATAACGGCCGGCTCGGCAAAACAACGAAAGAAGCGATTGAGTATGCAGGTGCAAAAGGCATTGCGGTGACGCTCATTACGTCAAAAAATTTCGCTTCGGCCCACCGGATTGCCAAATGGCTGAAGCTGCATTCTTCCTTAATCACGCACCAGGGCGCTTATATTGCCAGTGAACTGGATAAACCGATTTTTGTCAGAAGGATCAGCGAAGAGGCCACCCGTGACCTTGTGCGGTTTTTGGAAGGGTTTCAAGCCCAAATCCGCCTTGTTTCCGAGCGGTTTACATTGTCAAACAGGGTGAAGCATCCGAATAAGCTGATGGGAAAAGTCATTTATCAAACGTCCAATCCGTTTTCTTATGCAGAACAATATGTGGACGATTTATCGGCAAAACTGGAACAAACGCCGCTTTCCCCGCCCAAAATCGAAGTGATCTTTTCCGACGGAGAGGACATTCAGGCTGCCAAAAAAGCAATTGCCAATATGTTCCATGAAGTGGATTGCATTGTGTGCGGGAACGGGAAGCTGGATATTGTGCCGGCTGGCATTTCCAAGCTTCGCGGGCTTTTATATGTATGCGACCGGATGAACATCCGCCGTGAGGAAGTGGTCGTCATCGGTTCGGGCCTCGATGATCTCCCGCTTGTCGAGTGGGCAGGGCTCGGCGTTGCGATGGGGAATGCGCATCCCGCTGTCAAAAACGCGTCCGACTGGGTGACCCGTTCTAACAATGAAAACGGAGTGTCTTATATGGTAAAAGAGCATTTCCGGAAACAGCAGCCGATTGACTTTTTGAAAAAAATGAAACTGCTGAAATAAGGATGGAAGGGGCTGTTTGCTTAGGCGGCAGCCTCTTTTTTTGATGAATTTTTTAAAAAGACGCCATTTTGTATTGGAAATTGCCGAATATTTCGCTATCCTAGTAATAGGAAGAATAAAACAAAGGGAGAGGGATTTCGGTGATTTCTACGTATGAAACAATCCAGGTGGAGGAAAAAGACGGGGCAGCCTATTTGTATTTCAACCGCCCGGACGCAATGAATGCGCTGAACCTGGAGATGATTAAGGAACTGGCGGACTCGTTGAAAGCGATTGCGATGAAGGATGACATTCACATTCTCGTATTATCCGGAAACGGCAAAGCATTCTCCGCAGGCGGGGACATCAAAGCCATGCTTGCGATGGAGGAAGAAAAAGGGTTCATCTCTTTTATGGACCAAATAAATGAAGCCGTTTCCATTCTTGTGGGTATGCCGAAACTCACCATTGCGGCGATTAATGGCGCTGCTGCAGGATTGGGCTTAAGCCTTGCCCTTGCCTGTGATACCATTATCAGCGATTTGGACAGCAAAATCGCGATGAACTTTATCGGGATCGGCCTTGTGCCGGACGGCGGCGGCCACTATTTGCTGCAGCGCCGGATCGGCCAGGAAAAGGCGAAAAAGGTGATTTGGGAAGGAAAAGTCATGTCTGCTGAAGAGGCAGCCGAAACGGGCATTATCGATGAAGCGGTACCCGATCTTGCGCTTGCCGTTGACCAAAAAATTACAGAATGGCAGAAAAAGCCGGTCCTCGCGATGATCAAAACGAAAAAAATCTATACGGAACTGAACCGCCCGGACTTCAATAAATCATTGGAACTGGAAAAACATGCGCAGTGGAAAATGCGCCAGACGAAAGACCACAAGGAAGGCATCCGCGCTTTTGTAGAGAAGAGGGCGCCGCAATTCAAGGGGGAGTGAAAGCATGCGCGACTATAAACTGACTGCCTTTGAACCGACAGGGGAAAAGATTCTCGATGAAGGTTTTGAAGCACAGGATGACACGGAAGCGAAGAAAAAAGGGGAGGCGCTTTTAAAAGAAAAAGGCGTCCATGAGAAAACGCACCGTTGCGTATCCCCTGAAGGAAAACTGATTTTGTTCCACCGGTAAAAAGAACCCGGGCCAATCCAGCCCGGGTTCTTTTAATAGGGAACGGCGTAAGTTCTGCGCCATTAATGGATATGGACATGCTGCTTAACATCCTGTTTTATATCCTGTTTTACTTGCTTAACCTGCTTTGCCGCCGTCCGACGGTTCGAAAGCCAGCCAAGAAACAAAACCAAAACCGTAAGAAAGCCGCCGATCGTATACGTTAACGGCCCGTGTGATATATCCAGCCATTTCAGGATTTGCTCATCTTTAAAGAGCATTTCCGCCGCTGTCCAGGCGAGGATGCCCGACCCGGCATAGGCAATCCAGCTGTAACGGTTCATCGCTTTTACAATCATCTTTGAACCGAATATCATAACCGGAATACTGATGGCAACGCCGAGGGCAATCATGCCGATATGCCCGTTTGAAGCACCGGCCAGCGCCACCACATTGTCGAGGCTCATAATTGCATCAGCCATGATAATCGTGCCGATCGAAACGAGCAGCCCATTTTTTGCTCTGACTTGGACATTTTCATCTCCGCCGCCGAGCACTTTATATGCGATCCAAAGAAGCAAAAGCCCGCCAATGACATTTACATAAGGAATTTTCAGCAAAGCAACGATCGCCATTGCCAGCAGAATTCTTAAAATCACCGCACCGGCTGTCCCCCAGAAAATCGCTTTGTTTTGCTGTTCGCGTTGCAGTTTCCGGGTCGCCATGGCGATCACAACCGCATTGTCGCCCGATAAAATGATATCGATCATAATGATCTTAAGCAGCGCAACAAAAGCCCCGGCAGAAACAACCAACCCAAAGTCAAATATAGATACCGGCAATTGCTTCATTCCCTTCACGTTCTTAATACTAGTTCATTTGACACTATCATAACACAGTCCGGCCCAAAAAGTAATAGAATCGCATGGGTTTCATCAAATTGGCAATCATTTTTTCACATGGTTTTCCTGCTTGCCCGCCATTTCCCGGTTTTCTTCATTTACGCCAAAGAAGACTTATAGTATCCTAGTTGGGAGAGTTTTTTTGTGAGTGTGATAGAAAAAAGGAGACGATATGCTGTTATGGTCCAGTCCTTATTGCAAATGAATACCATTTTTATCAGCATTATCATCGAGGCGTTGCCTTTTATTGTGCTGGGTGTATTCATTTCAGCGGTGATCCAGATGTTTGTCACTGAGGAAATGATTGCAAAAGTGATGCCGAAAAACCGCTTTTTATCCATTGCATTCGGCACCGGGATGGGCGCGCTTTTTCCGGCCTGCGAATGCGGCATTGTCCCGATTACGGAAAGGCTTGTCCGGAAAAATGTCCCGCTTTCTGCTGCCATCGCGTTTATGCTGACGGGGCCGATTATTAACCCGGTTGTCATTTTTTCTACGTTTGTCGCGTTTGGCGATTCCTGGAAAATGGCACTGCTTCGTTGCGGGCTGGCGATTTTTACTGCTGTTTTAACCGCGATTGCGATTTCTTATTTTTTTTCCGAAAACCAGCTTCGCGAATTTGTGGAGGCCAAATTGCACCACCACCATGGCCGCGAAGTACAGCATGCACCGGGTTTTCTGCAAAAAATCACCGGAACGATCGACCATGCGATTGATGAGTTTTTTTCCGTTGGGAAGTTTCTCGTGTTTGGCGGCCTGATTTCTGCCGCCATGCAGACCTTCTTCCGGACGAGTACGCTGCTGTCGCTCGGACAGACAAAAATGGCGGCGATTCTGATTATGATGCTGCTCGCTTTTATCATGTCGATCTGTTCCGAGGCGGATGCCTTCATTGCCTCGTCTTTCAACGGGATGTTCGGGACGCCGGCCATTCTTGCATTTTTAGTATTTGGCGCCATGGTGGATATTAAAAATCTGCTCATGATGATGCATTCATTTAAAAGAAAGTTTGTCTTTTCGATGATCGGGCTGATTATCGTTTTTGTGTTTACGGGTGCATTCTTAATATAGAAGGTGTTTAAAATGTTGCGATTTATCGTATTGTTCGGCTTCGCGTATTTTTTTATGAAGCTGCACGCGACAGGGGATATTAGCAAATATATCAATATGAAGTATGCGTATTTGTCGTTTTCCATGATTTTTGCAATGGGCTTTTTATGTTTATACCAGCTCGTGAAATGGGTCAGGGCGGGAAACGGGGCGCATGACCATCATCACGGCGCCCACCACGGCCATTCCCATGAAACGGATGAAAATACATGGTACAAAAAAGTGTTTACGTACGGCATGATTTTAATCCCGGTTGTAACGGGCATTTTTCTTCCGGTGGCCACCTTGAATTCCACCGTTGTCAAAGCAAAAGGCTTCCACTTTTCGATGATTGACAATGACAAGGACCAGTATGCCAATCACCAGATTTTGCGGCCGAATTCCAGCCTTTACTATGATAAGGACCAGTATACAGAAATGGAAAATTCGGATTTAAAAAAGTACAGCAAATTGCAAAGCATCGTCCTCGATGATGACCATTACTTCCACGGGCTTGAAACGATTTACAATTATCCGGGGGATTTTATCGGCAAAAAGGTGGCGATAAAAGGGTTTGTCTACCGGACGGATGATATTAAAGCGAATCAGCTGTTTGTGCTCCGGTTTGGCATTATCCACTGTATTGCCGATGCCGGCGTATACGGGATGCTCGTTGATTTTCCGGGCAATATGGCAAACGTGAAAAAAAATACATGGATTGAGGTTGAAGGGAAACTGGATATGACGTACTATACGCCGTTTAAAGAGAATATCCCGTATTTAAAAGTAACAAGTTACCATAAAAGCAGCGAGCCGAAAGATCCGTACGTCTACCGGCAATACAATTAAACGGGTTTGGCATGTTCAGCCATTTTTTTGTTGCCTGAACGTGCCAAACCTTTTATAATGGAGATAGAACATATATTCTGTGAAATGTGTTTTATTACGAACAGTTTGGATTTCACAATAAAATGGCAAACTGCCGTTTATTTTTTCGCGAAAGAGTGATGGCGTTGAAAAGGATTCGCTTTGTCCATGCGGCCGACCTGCACCTTGACAGCCCGTTTGCGGGGCTACGCAAGCTTCCGCCGGCGCTGTTTGAACGGGTAAAGGAGAGCACTTTCCGGGCATTTGAAAATGTTTGTAACCTTACAATTGAAAAAGAAGCGGATTTCCTGCTGATATGCGGGGATTTATACGACGGGGAAGACCGCAGCCTGAAAGCTCAGGTGAGGCTGAAGAAGCAGTTTGAGCGGCTCAAAGAGGCCGGCATTGCCGTATTTGTGCTGCACGGCAATCACGACCATTTAAGCGGGTCATGGACAAAACTGGACATGCCTGGAAATGTCCAGATATTTTCCGAGCGTGTCGAAACCAAATCCTTTACAGCTAAAAACGGGTCGAAAGTCCATATGTACGGGTTCAGCTACCCGAAGCGGCACGTGCTGGAGAATAAAACGGATGAATACAGGAAAACGGGGGAGGCCGATTTCCATATTGGCATGCTGCACGGTTATCTTGAAGGCGGGACGAAAATGCACCAGCCTTATGCTCCTTTTGCCTTGCGGGATTTGCTGGAAAAGGGGATGGATTACTGGGCGCTCGGCCATATCCACAAACAGCAGATTTTACATACGGATCCCTATATCATTTATCCCGGGAATATCCAGGGGAGAAACCGGAAAGAAACGGGCCCGAAAGGCTGTATGGTTGCCGAAATGGATCCGCTTGGCGCGCATGCCGCGTTCCATGAGACGGCAGATATTTTATGGGAAAGGCGCGCCGTTTCCGCAAAAGGCGCTAATGATTTTAATAGCCTTTACACAGCTTGCCGCCATGCCCTTGAAGAAGAAAGAAAAGAGGCGCAGGGCGTATTTTTGCAATTGGAGATAAAAGATCCGGATTTGCTGGATGATGAAGCGCTTGGAAAAGTGAAAAACGGCGAGCTGATGGAAGTACTGCAGGAAGGCGAAGAAGCAGACCGCAACTTTGTCTGGGTACACCGCATCACACTGCCTGAAAATGCCCTCTTATCCGAACGGGATGACGGTTTTATTTTGCAGGAAATGAAGAAGACGCTGGCGCAATTGGAAGAAACTTCCATAGATGAAGCGGTCTCCCCGCTGTACAGCCACATGTATGCGGGCCGCTACCTGGACTTGGACGGAGACGAAAAGCAGAGGCTTCTGTTGGAAGCGGAAGCGGCTGTTTTTGAGAAGTTGAAAGGCAGGGGGAAACGATGAAAATACGGGAGGTCCATATATACGGTTTTGGCCGGCTAGTTGATTTTCATATGGAAAACCTTTCAGATCTGCAGGTCATTTACGGGGAAAACGAAGCCGGCAAATCAACCTTCATGGCTTTTATTGAAGCCGTTTTATTCGGGTTTCCTTCAAGGCAGCAAAACGGGCAGCGCTATGAGCCGAAATTTTCAGCGGTGTACGGCGGGCGGCTCGTCCTGGAAACAGAAAAAGACGGAAACATAACGGTGGAACGGATAAAAGGAAGGGCAGCCGGAGAAGTGTCCGTCACTTTTGCAAATGGCAGAACAGGCGGCGAAGAGGCGCTTGCACATGTTTTAAACGGGATGAACCGGCAGATGTTCCAGTCCATTTATTCTTTTAATCTGCAAAGCCTCCAGGAAATCCGCAAATTAACAGGCGATGATATCAGCCGCTATTTATTTGCCGCAGGGACGATCGGGACGGATGCGCTGCTTTCGGCGGAACGGGAACTCGAAAAGGAAATGGAAGCGCGTTTTAAACCGAACGGGCGGAAACCGGTATTGAACGTGCAACTCCGGAAACTTCAGGCTATGGAAAAAGAACTGAATCGCCTGAAAGCGGAAAACGGCCGTTACGGCGAATGGAAAGCCCGGCTGGCAGCGCTTGAAGCAGCACAGGCAGAAGCGGAAGCGGAGCTGGAAGCCTTAAGGGGAACGGTTCAGCAGTATGAACACCTCACAAGCCTTTGGCCGCTCTATGCGGAAAGAAAGCATGTCAAACTGCAGCTTTCGGAAATCGGCCCCGTCCGTTTCCCCGCTGACGGAATCCGGCGCCTCGACGGGCTGATGTCGGAATGGCGCGCTTCTTCCGGGCGCCTGTCAGCCGTTAAAAAACAGAAACAGGTGCTGGTGGAAAAAATGGAAGGAGAGCAGCCGGACCCGCTTTTTGTCAGGCATGAAGGGGAGATCAAAAAGCTGCTTGATGACTGGCCGCAATACCGCGGGTGGCAGGCGGAAACGGAGCGCCTCCAATCTGAATGCGACATCCTGGACAGCCAAATCTCCGAATTAGCGGGAATGCTGCATCTTACGGCATCGCAAGTTGAAAAAGTTCCACAGCTTGACTTAAGCATTGCGGCAAAAGAAAGGCTCAGCACCCTCGTAAGGGCGTATGACCGCCACCGTACCCGCAGCGATGCTTTACAGGCACAGCTTGAGGACTTGCGGGCCCGGATGAACGCTGTTGAGCAGGAATGCGCACTTTTGGAAAAAGAGCTCGTATCCGAAGAGGCTTTTCGCGATTTATCGGCAAAGCGGCAGGAAAAGGAAAAAAAATCATTGCTTGAAGCCGATATCAGGCGCGGGAAACAGCAGCTTTCCCGCCTGAAAAAAATGGCGGATGAGGTCCGGAAGCCCTCTTTCCTGTTTTTCGGCCTTGCATTATTGTTTCTGATGGCCGGCGTGTGGAGTTTTCTCACAGGGCAATACTTGTTTTTGGGCGTTTTTGTGCTCGGCGCAATCGTGTCAGGCTACCATGCTTTCAAGGGAAACCGGAACCCGTTGGAACAAGAAATCCGCGCGCTCGAACAGGAACTGGGGGAAAAGGAAAAAGAACTGCGGAATTGGAAAGAGGGGGACACGGACTGGCATGAATATGAACGGCAGAAACAGCTGCGCGAAAACTGGAAACAGCTCATTTTGAAACTTGAGGAAGGCGAACAGAACGGCCGGCAAATGCAAAACCGGAAACAGCGCCTGGAAGCGGAAGAAAGACAGCTGCTGGCAGAAATCAGCCGTTTCAGGCAAACTTTGCAATTGGGTGACGGCTTCCGGCCAAGACAGCTGCCCGAAGCATTCCAACTTTTGACGGAATTAAGCGGGAAAATGCGCGAGCGGACGCGTATCGAAAAGAAACTGGCGCAGCTTGCCGATTCCCGTTCGGCATTTGAAGAAAGGATGGAAAAACTGTGGTCCCGGCTCCATGTCAACTGGCCTTTGCGCCAGGAAGGCATCTTGTTGCTGCAGCAAGCCTGTGCGGAACAACAGGAAAGAAAAATCCGCCGGCAGGAATGGGAAAAGAAATGTGCCGAGCTGGAAGAACAAGTGCAGCTGCTTGAATCGGAAGCGGAAGCAACAGATAATGAGAT
This sequence comes from Heyndrickxia coagulans DSM 1 = ATCC 7050, assembly GCF_000290615.1. Classification (GTDB taxonomy): domain Bacteria; phylum Bacillota; class Bacilli; order Bacillales; family Bacillaceae_C; genus Weizmannia; species Weizmannia coagulans. The sequence continues at coordinate 17,972 of NZ_ALAS01000215.1, read as the reverse complement.
CAAAAAGCTTTTTGCCCTTGCCGGTGCCGTGAATGAGGAAGATTTCCGGAAAGCCGGCAGCCTTTTTCAGCAATACGAAAAATTGTCCGGCCAGCTGGAAATCATGGATTTACGGATCAGCCGGGAAGACCTGGAACGGCTCGAAACGGTAAAAGATGTTTCTATGTTGGAACAGGAAAAGCAAAAGCTGGAAGAAAAAATCGTGGAAAAGGCAAACGCGCTCCGCAGCATGAGAAAAGAATCGATGGAAATCCGGTTTGAACTGGACAGGTTGGAAAAAGGCGGAACGTTTACCGAAAAACTGCATGAATATTACAGCGCGCTTTCGGAATTCCGGGAAGAAGCTTTTGAATGGGCGCGGTATGCCACGGCAAAACGTTTGCTTTCCGGCATGATGAAGCGGCTCCGGGAAACCCGCTTTCCGCAAGTCCTGCACAAAGCCGAAGCGTATTTGCAATGTTTAACAAACGGATCGTATGTCTCCCTCCATATGGGCGGGGAGGATAGCCGTTTTTATGTTAAACGGCGTGATGATGTGCTGTTTGCCGCAAATGAGCTGAGCCAGGCAACGGCGGAACAGCTGTATATTGCTTTACGTTTTTCCCTTGCGGAGGCGCTCGGCGGGGAATTTCCGTCCCCGGTTGTCATTGATGACGGCTTTGTTAATTTTGATATTTACCGGACAGAGAAAATGGCCCGGCTGCTGGACCAGGTGAGCGAATCGAGGCAGGTGCTGCTTTTTACATGCCAGCAGCCGATGCTCCGGTTTTTTAAAGGCCATGGGGTGAAAACCTTGGGGGCTGTACACGATCAAGGGATGGCGGGATCCGGAAACATCAGCCGCATTCAGCCGTAAAAAGAGGGGCGGGTCCGAATGCCTGTATTTCAACACGGCAGGGAAACACACAAGCAAAGCCGGTTGAGATAAAAAGCGGATTGCGGCCGGATTATGGTATACTTTAAGACAAATAATCAGGGGTTAGATCGGAGGATTCATGTATGGCAAAAGGGCTACTCTACTATGAGGTGGGCGAGCAGTTTGACGCGTTTCTGCTCATCAAACACGCAACAAAGGGGATCGCGAGCAACGGCAAACCTTTTTTAACACTGATTTTGCAGGACCGGACCGGGGATATCGAAGCGAAGCTCTGGGATGCGACCGAGCAGGACGAACAAACATACAAACCGGAGACGATTGTAAAAGTAACCGGGGACATTTTAAATTACCGCGGGCGGCTGCAGCTGAAGATCCGCCAAATCCATCCGGCACAACCGGGGGACGGCGTCCGGATTGCCGATTTTATCGAAACGGCCCCGGTATCGCAGGAAGAAATGATAGGAAAAATCACCCAGTACATTTTTGATATGAAAAACCCAAATATCCAAAGGCTGACCCGGCATCTGCTGAAAAAATACCAGAAGCGGTTCCTTGTCTATCCGGCTGCAACGAAAAACCACCACGAATTCGTATCGGGGCTGGCGTACCATGTTGTCTCCATGCTCGACCTTGCCAAGGCAATCGCGGGCCTCTATCCGTCACTCGACCGGGATTTGTTGTATGCCGGTGTCATTTTGCATGACTTGGGAAAGGTGCAGGAACTGTCCGGCCCGGTCTCAACAACTTATACGGCTGAAGGGAATTTGCTCGGCCATATCTCGATTATGGTCAGCGAAATTGCAAAGGCAGCGGAGGAACTCGGAATCCACGGAGAAGAAGTGATGGTGCTGGAACATATGGTGATCTCCCACCACGGGAAAGCGGAATGGGGAAGCGCCAAGCCCCCGATGATTAAAGAGGCGGAAATTCTCCACTATATTGATAATATTGATGCGAAAATGAATATGCTTGACCGTGCGCTCCGCAATGTCAAACCGGGCGAATTCTCGGACCGGATTTATGCGCTTGATAACCGCTCTTTTTACAAACCGGCGTTTCATCAGTGAGATTCATAGAAATGCAAACGTTTGGAAAGCGCCCGTCCGGTGAAAAAATTTTAAAATGCCTTTCAAAATGAAAGGCATTTTTTAATGGATTGCGCCATACATTATAGCAGGGACAAACCGAAGAGGAGGGAAAAACATGGATTTCCCGATCTGGATTTATTTTGTTGTGGCGGGCATCGTCATATGTGCGTTTATGGCGGTGAAAACAGCCAGGGAAGAACACGAACAGGAACAGGAATGGATTGAAAAAGAAGGGGAAGTCTTTATTGAAAGGATGCATAAAGAAAAAGAACTGCGCAGCGGTGAAGCTGAAAAAGCCCATGAAGCATAACGGCCACAAAAAACCGCCCATAATCGGATGGGCGGTTTTTTGTGCAGCATTATTTGCTTGATGAAGTCCCGAGCAGGGAGTCAAAAGTCGTTTTCAAATCTTCATCTTTTACTTTTACGTCAGCCGCTTTTAATTCTTTCTTCAAAGCGGACTGGATTTTTTCCGTTGTTACTTTCGATGCTTTATATTGTTTGACGACGTCTTTTTTCATTTCGCTGTACGGTTTTTTCTTTTTTTCACCGGTCAGTTGAATAATATGGTAGCCGTAAGAAGTCTTAACAGGGCCGCTGATTTCATTGACTTTCAGCTTATATGCAGCATTTTCAAAATCGCTGTCCATTTCGCCTGCACCGAACCAGCCGAGATCTCCGCCTTTAGAAGCTGTTGCGGTGTCGGTTGAATACTTTTTGGCCAATGTCGCAAAATCGGCGCCTTTATCCAGTTGTTTCTTGATATCTTCTGCTTTCGACTTGCTGGAAACAAGAATATGGCGCGCTCTAATTTCCGGTTTTATATCATTGTTATAATAATTTTTTAATTGTTTTTCCGTTGGATGGATTGTCGCCTCTGCAGCTTTTTGTTCAAGCAGGCTGACTTTCACGCTGTTGCGGAAATCTTTTTCGTTTGCATAACCGTATTGCTGCAGCGCTGTATCAAATGAGCTGCCCAATTGTTTTTTTGCATCGTTTACTTGTTTGTCAACTTCGCTCTTTTTGACAGTGTATTTTTTGGACAGGACTTTTTCAATGGTAAGCTGCTGAAGCACAGTTGAACCATATTTATCCTTCATTGCATTATATAATTCGTCTTTGGTAACATTTCCGGCTTTCGTCTTAACGACGGCGCTGTTGCCGCTGTTGCCGCATGCTGCAAGTCCGAACACGCTGCCTGCCAAAACAAGGGATAGTACCCATTTCTTCATTCAAAAACAACTCCTATTCATTTTGTCGTGCAAGAGAGATTTACAACCACTACTATAACATAAATTGAAAGAGAAAAGAAAGGGATTGCCAGGTTTCTTATGGAATTTTCACACCATGCCAATCTTCTTTTCATATGGGGCAGGCGTTTGCAGAGGGCAGGATGGATGTTTGCAGCATAGGATATGATGTGGAGTTCCATTGCGGATTTGTGAAATTTAGGCCGGCAAATAGACGGAAGCCTTAACCAATACAGGGGCGGATGAATAATATACGTATGAAACAAGAGGAGGTGGATGGAATGAGCGGAGGAGCAGCTTACGGAGGCGGCTTTGCCTTACTGGTTGTGTTGTTCATTTTATTGATCATTATTGGTGCATCCTGGGCTTGGTAAAATTTGGGGCCGGCAGCAGCCGGCCTTTCTTGTTGTGCGCTGTTATGGAATGCCAAGGTAGGAGGAAAACAGTAAAATGGTCATGAGGATGTTGATTGTCCAAAAAAATCCGGGCTGGTGTTCTTCCGGTATTTCTTTTTTTGTACATAGATGGCTTGTCAATACGTTGATAAAGTATAATATAAAGAAAGCGTAACCTGTAAAAAAACAAGCACATACATGCCGGCCGGGCCCCCTCCCGAAAATTTGCAGTAAAATAAAGGCGGAGTGCTCCGGTTTTGAACCCTGGATTCGTAACGTTCCGCCTGTCTTTCGGATGGCAAATGTGTGATGCACGCTGATCTTTTCCATGCAAGGTGGATGAACGACTATTCATTTTTAACAGGCACTGCTTGTACCGCTCGTGGCGGATGCCGCGGGGAAGTTTTTAAGGGCCGGCAGGACAATGGGCCTTGCCGGAAAACAGGCCCTGTCTATAGCCGGGGCCGCGCTGTTCTTAGCTGAACCATAAAAACATATAAACGAGGGAACTGAATGGAATCGATTGAACAAAAGCTGGAAAGACTGGAATTTTATCAAACATTGCTTTTAAAAATGTTCGGGACCGGCCAATATCCTTTTTTCAGGCTGATTATGGAAAAACAGCTTTCAAAACAGGACATTGAACAATTTTATGCGTTGTGCGATCGTTTGAGCGATGAGTTGAAAGAACAGAAGGCGGACAAATTTGTATTTTTTTATCCGCTTTTTCAAAAGTTTAAGGATTCCCTGCATGAAAAACTGCAGCCGGCGGAAGTGATTGCCGCCTGTTTGCAGCAGGGGCTGTATCCTGAATTAATGAAGGCATTGAAACGGAATTTGTAGCTGTCCGAAACGGGTCAAAAGCGGTTCAGTGAAGGTTTTTCCAACAGTTCCGTTTCAATGGCGTCATCCAGCTCCCTGTTGAAAATGGAATTTTCCACAATGTCCATAAAATCCTGGCCGTAAATTTGGCGTACGATCGCAGCCAGTTCCATCATATCCGGAAATTTGCCGTAAAGATCGTATAGCGGCATTGTGCCCTGTATGACAGAGCTTTTTTTCGGGTTAAACGCTTCCAGCGATTTCAAAAAAATCTCTCTTCCTTTATGGGTTAATTGAATATACGTGTTCCGCTTGTCGTTTTCCTTTTTTGAGAATTCGAGCAAGCCGCGCTCCTCAAGCTTTTTCGAAAAATTAAAGGCTGTTGATACGTGCATCACCCCGAATTTTGCCACGTCCGAAATCGATGCGCCCTTTAAATGATAGGCTATCCATAAAATATGATGTTCATTGATGTTCAGATCAAAAGGCTTAATCCATTGCTGCCAGTCTTTTTCAATCGTTTTCCAGAGCGCTTTCGACAATTGCGTGACCCTTTTGCAAAATAGAAGATACTCATTGGTCGTCAACATTTGTTCCGTCATATTTTTCCCATCACCCCTTACCCTATATATTATCATTATGCCAGTAAAATAAAAAGTAATAAAAAACAATATACAAAATTTTTTTGAAATGAACAGCAAAGAAAAAAACCGGAAAGCGGCAACCGCTTTCCGGGCAGCGAAAATTCAGGAAGATTTTTTCTCCATTTGTTGTTCCATGTTTTCAATCGTTTTCCGGATGTCCTTGATTTCATTTTGCAGGGCTTCTTTGTTTGGCTCAATGCTTTTTTGCCATTCTTCGATACAATGTTGGAGTTCCTCCATTACGTTCGTGGCAACTTTTTTGCCTTCCGTTGAAAACGATTCGACGGATTCTTTTAAGTCTTTCACATTTTCGGCGATTCTTTTGGCTGATTCAATGAAATCACCGGAGTTATTTTTGATGGCTTCCCGTACTCTTTTTCCGGAAGCGGGTGTGGTGAAAAGGACGGAAACAGCGCCTGCTGTTGCCCCAACCAGTAATCCGTAAAATAAACTGGACTTGTTCATGGAAAGCACCTCCTGCAATGGTCTTTTATCCTCATGATATAGAATTTCCCAGCCTTTTGCAAAGTTCTCTTTCTTCTTTGCCGCCCTTGCCCAAAGCGATATTCCAAGCCTGGACGCGAACGGTCCTTCATAGGCGGGATGAAGGACAAAAGAGCGAACTTTGCGCGTTCCTTCTGCTTGTTCTTTACCCCTGTCTGGTACATGTTAATCCGCATCAGGGCATATGATGTAATAGTCCAGGCAGAAAAGAGGGGGAGTTCGTTGGGGCGTGTTGCTTTCTGCTTTTTAATGGCCGGCGTTGTCCTGTTTGCCGCGATGGTCCGGCACATGCTGCTGTACCAGAAAAGAAGAATTTATCCGCCGCGGAAAATCATCAGAAAAAGGATCGCATTTTTCGGAACGGCCGGAATGGTTTTCCTGCTTCTTGCCGCTCTGTTTCACTTATTTTAAGCTGCGCAGCGAAAAAAACCGCCGGAAACCCGGCGGCCATTTTCACGCTTGTATGCTGTGGGCGGCATTTGTGCGCTTTGCAACGGTTGAGACGATCGGAAAAAGAATAAACATCGCAACTGCATTGAGCGCGGTTGCCGGCAAAACAACGGTGCCAAACAAAATGGCAAAAGGCCCTGGCAACCCGGCAATGAAAAACGCGGATCCTAAGAAAATGATGCCCGAAATCAGTGTGCCGACGGCCGTGAATACAATAAGTGCCGGCAGCTTTTTTGCCAGTTTTCCGGACGCGAGAAGCAAACCGTAAAAAGCAAAAGAAGTGATGCATTTATCGATGATGTTCGGGAAAAAACCGCCCGGGAAGCTGGTAGTCAGGCCGGAAATGATGCCGGTCAGCACACCAAGCAACAGTACGTATTTTTTCTCCCTGAACAAAATAATGCCGATAAACATCATGGTAAGCATCATATCCGGTTTCATCCCGAACACAAAGCCCGGAATCACCGTGTGTAATACCGTGCCGATCCCAACGAGCAACGCCAAGCTGACAAGGGATTTTGTCTTCATCTGTCTCCACTCTCCTGTTCTCATCTCATCTGGTGCTTTCCCGCCGTACCCTCATGGCCGGCGGCGAAAGATTAACCTTATTATAGCATGCAGACGGAAAAAGTGGCGCATGTTTTGAACAAATTGGGCGCAACAAAAAAACAGCAGCCCAAATGGCCGCTGAATAAAATAAGCGCGAAACCGGCTGCAAAGACGCAAAAATGGGATTTTTCACCGGTGCTGCCCGGTGCGGCTTATATATTTTGGGAAATCTCCGCGGCGATTTGCCGGAGGTCCTCCTGGCTGTAATCTTTTTCATGTGTTTTCCAGACTGCCCCGAAGCCGTCTCCTTTTCCATATCGCGGGATCAGGTGCATATGATAATGGAATACAGACTGGCCGGCAATCTCGCCATTATTGTTCAGCACGTTGAGCCCTTCCGGCTGGAATGCCGCTTTCAAAGCATTGGCTACGACCGGGACGGATACAAAGAAATTGCGGGCAATCTCCGGCGTCAGTTCGTAGACATTCTCTTTATGTATTTTCGGGACAATCAGGGTATGGCCCTTTGTCACCTGGCTGATGTCAAGAAAAGCGTATACATGCTCGTTTTCGTACACTTTTGCACTCGGGATTTCACCGTTTATAATCTTGCAAAAAATACACATTTTGATCAACCTTTCCATTTTTTTGATTTCATTATAACGGATGAAAAGGCGAAAGAAAAGGAAACGGGGCGGAAACCTGCGTTTCCGCCCCGTTCTGCAGGGTTTTTCAACTAGCCAAAAGCGCCTTTGATCAACACTTCATTTACGAATGATATGGTTGATAATGGGCTTCCTTAACTTTTTCCAACGCGATCATCCCCTTATTGGGTAACGTTTAAAGTGCATCGCCTTTAAACAGATTCACCGCCAGCACCTCATTGTAAAAGATGCCTGGAAGTCGGTTATGGCTAATGTAAAGCATCGTTACTGGTCTTTGACAACCACCCCGATTGCATGTTTCCCCTGCAAGTATAGGATGGGCAAATGGCTGGAATTTATACATGCGTACCGCAAAAATTTTTTAGGCGCGCAGTTGGCATTCAGTCATGAACGCTTTCATGGTACAATAACGGTACAGATCAGAACTTTTGACACAAAGGGGTTCTTTAGATGACATTATTGGAAGTGGCGTCCTTAACAGGCGGATATACGAAAAAACCTGTGATTCAAGATGTTTCATTTACGGTAGAAGCGGGGCAGCTGGTCGGGCTGATCGGTTTAAACGGCGCCGGAAAAAGTACGACCATCCGGCATATTATCGGGTTAATGGAGCCGAAAAAAGGGCGGATCACGATCAACGGCAAAAACTTAAACGCGGATCCGGACGCTTATCGGAAGCAGTTTTCGTACATACCGGAAACCCCGATTTTATATGAGGAACTGACGCTGGAAGAACATTTGAAACTGGCGGCAATGGCATACGGCATCGATGAAAAAACCTATGCGGACAGAACCGCGCCTTTATTAAAGGAATTCCGCCTGCATAAAAAGCTTGGCTGGTTTCCGGCCAATTTTTCAAAAGGCATGAAGCAAAAGGTGATGATTATGTGCGCCTTTTTAGTCGAGCCGAGCCTGTACATTATTGACGAGCCTTTTCTCGGCCTCGACCCGCTCGGCATCCAGTCACTGCTGGATTTGATGGGCACGATGAAAAAAAAGGGGGCGGGAATCCTGATGTCCACCCATATTCTTGCAACGGCAGAACGGTATTGCGACGGATTTATCATTTTGCATAACGGGCGGATCCGCGCGAAAGGAACATTGGAAGAGCTTCAGCAGCAATTTTCGATGCCCGGCGCAACATTGGATGATTTATATATCCAATTGACAAAGGAAGATGACGATGAACGAAATTGACCTTCTTTGGAAAGAAAGGTTTGCTTCCTATTTAAAAAACTTAAGGCGCTATACCCGGTATATTTTTAATGACCATTTGCTGTTTGTGCTGATTTTCGGGCTGGGTGCCGCCGCTTTTTACTATAGCCGCTGGGTGAAGCATCTCGGTCCGGATTTTCCCGTTGCCCTTGTAATGGGCCTTTTGCTCGGGCTGTTTCTGGCGGCGAGCCCGGTGTACACGCTGTTAAAAGAAGCGGACCGGGTATTCCTTATCCCGATGGAAACGCGGATGCGCCCGTTTTTTAAAAAAGCGATCCTGTTTTCTTTCAGTATTCAAGCTTATCTGCTTTTGTTTGTACTTGCCGCTTTGATGCCGATGTATGCGGCTGTTACGGGGCACGGATTCGGCCGTTTTTTTGGCCTGCTGGTCCTGCTTCTCGCGTTAAAAATGTGGAACCTGCTTTTGAGCTGGAATGTGTATAAACTGCCGGAACCGTATGCCCCTGTTTTCGACTGGATCATCCGGTTTGCATTAAGCGCCGCGTTTGTGTTTCTCGTTGTCAATGAGGCAAGCCTCTTTCTTGTGGGCATTCTGGCTGCCGTTATGCTCGGCTTGTTTCTGTATTTTTACCGGCTCGCCCAAAAACGGACACTCAGATGGGATGCGCTCATTGAACGCGAGCAAAGGCGGCTGATGGGTTTTTACCGGTTTGCAAATCTGTTTGCCGACGTGCCGGAACTCAAAGGGCAGGTCAAACGGCGCAAATGGCTCGATCCGCTCCTCGCCGGCATCCGATACGGCCAGGAACATACTTATCAATATTTATTTGCCCGCACGTTCCTCAGGACAAGCCAGTATTTCGGGCTTTTTGTGCGGCTGACCGCAATCGGGGCCGTGCTGTTGTTTTTCAGCCATGAACGGGTGCTCGCGCTCGTTCTTGCCGTCGTGTTTATTTATTTGACAGCTTTCCAAATGATTCCGATGATCGGCTCCCACGATTTAAAAATCTGGCTGCGCCTTTATCCGGTGCCCCGCATGTTAAAAGAAACATCTTTTATCCGGCTGCTTGCAGTCTGCCTGTATGTGCAGACGGCCATTTTTGCAGCGGCGGCCGCATTGAACGGCTTGTGGATGAACGGCCTTTTCGTTCTTGCGGCAGGAGCCGTATTTTCCTGGCTGCTTGTCGCCTGGTATGTCCCCGGAAAAATCCGGCGCCAGTAACGTCGGGCCGGAGTGCATGCCCTGTCCGTCAACTTAAAAAAACGGCACAGGCTCCTCATGCAAGCGGCGGGTTCGGTTAAAGCAGGTGGCAACCTGCCCGTAAACATGAAAAAACGGCACAAGCCGGAGAGCCTGTGCCGTTTTTTCATGCCCAATCCGTCCGGTGCCGTTTTTAGCAATGCGCCCGTCTATGGCGTTTCAGCCACCGGCCAAAAAGCCGCCCCTTGCATTAGCAATTGCAAGTTTTTGCCGAAAAAACGGCCCCTACGCCTGCAGCGGTTTTTCAAAACGCCCGGCTTGCCAGGAAAAAAGCCGGGCTGGCAACGCTGATGCTTGAGCGCTTTTTCAGGCGTTCTGGTACCGGATGGCTGCTGCGCCCAAAGTTTTGGCGGCAATGAGCATCGCTTTTTCATGAATGTCAAAGCGCGGATGGTGATGCGGATAGGCCGGGTCGGCTTTTTCCGGGTCCGCCCCTGTAAAGAAAAAGGCGCCTTTTACATGCTGTAAGTAATAGGCAAAATCTTCCCCGATCATCGACGGGTCGACTTCTTCCACTTGGGTGACGCCTTCGATTTCTTTTGCGCAGTCCGCCAAAAATGCTGTTTCAGCCTCATGGTTCACAACCGGCGGATATCCGCGGAAATAGTCATAATCATATGTGCAGTCCGCGGCCAGGCATGTGCCTTGGATGATCCTTTCGATTTCTTTTTCCACCCTGTCCCGCACATCTTCGTCAAATGTCCGGACCGTGCCCGTGATTTTCGCCGTATCGGCAATGATATTGAAAGCATCGCCGGAAGAAAAGGACCCGACCGTTAAAACCGCGGACCGGATCGGATTAATCCGGCGGCTGATGACTTGCTGGAGATTCGTGACAAGTTGCGCACCGGCCACGACTGCATCTTTCGAAAGATGGGGCTGGGCGCCATGCCCGCCATGGCCCTGGATCGTCACTTCAAACCGGTCGGCAGCCGCCATGAACGGCCCTTTCCGGTACTGGATGTGGCCAACCGGGACCGTTGCCCATAAATGCGTGCCGAAAATGGCGTCCACGCCTTCGAGACAGCCGTCTTCGATCATGGCTTTTGCCCCGCCCGGCGCGTATTCTTCGGCATGTTGATGGATGAAAACATACTCGCCTTCCAATTCGCTTTTCACTTCATGTATGGCTTTGGCGAGCATCAGCAGTGCCGCCGTATGCCCGTCGTGTCCGCATGCGTGCATCACACCCGGCACCTGTGATTGATAGGGCACATCATTTTCTTCCTGAATCGGCAGCGCGTCAAAATCGGCCCGGAGCGCAATTGTTTTTCCCGGCTTTGCGCCTTTTATACGGGCGACGACACCGTTTCCGCCGACATGTTCGCGCGGCCGGATGCCGAGGTTTTTGTAAAAATCAGAAATATAACGGGCTGTTTCTACTTCTTTAAAGGACAGTTCCGGGTGCATATGGAGATATCTTCTTGTCTCCACCATTTCCGGGTAAAAACCGTCCAGTTTTTTATGTAATTTTTCCAACACTGTCATCTGCGATTCCCCCAACCTGTTATTTTTACTATTATACCATAATTGTGAAAAAGTCTGCTGCTTTATCGCGGTAACAGCTAAAAGGAAGCGGCACCTGCGGATGCAGGCTGCCGCTGTTGGCATATGTGAATGGACGGGCGCCTTACTCCATCCATTACAGCACCGTGTCTAAACGGGCCGCTGTTGGCCTGCGCGAATGGAGAGACCATAGCTTCAGCCGCCCCGTTTCCAGCCTGCTCTGCGGTCAGATTAGAAACATCGCGACAATTGTTGTCACAATGAGGCCGGTGATGACAGGGATTAAATTGCGCCTTGCCAGTTCAAACGGGTCGACATTGCAAATGGCAGCAGCTGGAATTAATGCCCACGGAATGATCGTTCCCCCGCCGACAAAAATTGCGGCAATTTGCCCAAGCGCGGTCAGGGTGGCGGCTCCCGAACCGATTGCATGGGCAAACAGCGCTGCAATTGAGCCGGCGAGCGAAATGCCGGAAAATCCCGAACCGTCAAGGCCGGTAATGACGCCGACTCCGGCTGTTGTCAGTGCGCCGATTTCTTTTGAGACCGGCATAACCGATGCCAGGGCGCCGCCGAGATCATTTACAATCCCCCGTGAAGCGCCCGGCAGATCGGCGCCGATCATCGTATGGAAACCATCGCCGCCAAGATAGAAAAATGCGGCAATCGGAATGACGGGGCCGAACACCTGGAAACCGAACTGCAGGCCGTCTATCAAATATTTTGTCACTTTTTCAAAGCCGCTTTTACGGGAACCGGCCATTGTAATGAGAAGCAAGATCATGATCGAGGTGCCGCCAACGAGTGCGGTTGCCGCATCCCCCTGCAAATGAAAAAGAACCATGGCAACGATGTCAAGGATGAAAAACACAGGAATAAAAAAAGCAAAAAGTTTTTTGTATACCGGCTTGAGCCCGGGGACTTTTGCATCAGGCGGTGCAGTGCTCCCGGCCGGTTTCTCTCCGGCAGCAAGCAAGCCTTTTTTCATATCGCGTTTAAGCAGCAAAAAAGCGGTAACGGTCGTCACCACGCCCATCACAATGACGAGTGGGACGCTTGCTTCTATGACGGACGATACAGGAATGCCGGCGCCGTCAGCCGTCAGTTTCGGCGCCCCTTGGATGACATAGTCGCCGGAGAGGGCGATCCCGTGCCCGAACAAGTTCATGGCAACAGCCACGCCGATCGCCGGCAGCCCGACCCGGATCGCAACCGGCAAAAGCACAGCCCCCATCAGCGCGACAGCAGGGGATGGCCAAAAGAAAGTCGAGATAAACAGCATTAAAAAGCCGATGATCCAAAAAGCAAGATTCGGCCCTTTTATCAGTTTTGCGAACGGGGCCACCATCACATCATTGATTCCGGTATCAAGCATGCTCCTGCTCATCGAGACGATTATGGAAATGACAAGAATGATGGGCAGCAATTCTTTGATCGCAAATACAAAACTCGTAAAAATACCGCTGACAGACGCAGTGAACGATCCAGTTGCAATCCATGCAATGATGAAAATACCGGCAATACATACAAGGGACGTATCCTTTTTCAGGACCATCATCAGGATAATGAAAAGAATAAACATCAAATATACAAAGTGAATGGCAGTCAAATCAATGCCCATTTCCATTGCCCCCTTCTTGATGCAATATATGGCGGGGGCAAGAAATGGGTGACTGTCACGATAATGCCTGCCACCCTCCGGATCATGCCGCAGGCCATCTGCTGGGCGTGCAGGCACGGTTTTACCTGCCTATCCTGTTCCGGAACCTTTGCAAATCAGTGTACCTAGTTTTTGAATCTCTGTACTGGCCTGCCTTTTTCGCGGCTGATTTGCAGGCCGGGCGCGGAAAGACAGGCTGCGGACTAAATTTTTTTCCCGATTGGCACTCCCACTTTCCCGCTCTGGAATTTTTCCAATCGCCCATTCTTCCGGTTCCTGAAATGGTCCGTGTATATCGCGGGGCCGGCCGGCAGCCTGCTTAACGGGCGGTTACAGCAACAGATCCCGGCTGCCTGAGCAGGCGGCCGGGATCTGTTTATCCTTCCTCTTCATCTTGCGGGATGACATATTCTTTTGTAAAAGCTGGGGCGTCATACGTGATCTTGTTTGCGCCAATTTCTGTCAGATCCAGGCTGTGGACGAGCAAATAATCAATGGAACGCTTCCACTTTTCGAAACTCTCTTCGTCTTTCCAGCCGGTAATGGCGATATACGTATCCCCTTTTACCGGGCGGAGGAGCCGGTATGCTGCAAAGCCGGGCTTGCTTTCTATGGCCGGGGTGTTTTTTTTGAAGTGGAATTCGTAAACCGGTTTTCCTTCATCCGGAATCGGAAGATGGGTAAAAATGAAGAATATGCCGTCTTCCAAATTTCCGCTGGAGGCAGCCAGCTGATAACGGCGTGGCGAGGCAAAAACGGTTTTCCCCTCCGTTTCGTGCAACAACAGCGCATGTTCCGAGTTCTGCAGCAGCACCATCTTTTCATCGGGATACTTTTCCTTTATTTTTAAGAGAAAGTCATAAGTACCCGTTGTGATATATGCATTCATTCTATCACCCCTCTTTGCTTCCAGTTTAACGTATATCTTTCCGCTGTTCAATTTGTAAAGTTTTTCAAAATAAAGACGACGGCTGAAAGCGGTTAATAAATAGGGAAGCGGCTCACGCCTTTTCATCTTTTCTGCCTGTGCCGGGGAGGCGCCGGAGGGAAGGAAACGGCAAAAAATTAGATAATAATGGAAAAACCGGGCCGATAGCGGACACAGGCTGAATTTCGCGTACAAACCGGGGAAAAGCAAAATACGGCAAATTTGTGACAGTTGGAAGAGCTGGCTGCACAATGCTTTTTGAAACGATTATAGTAAAAAAAGATATTGCCCTCTCAGGATAAAATAGTTTTTATTTGAAAAGAATTATTATAAAATAAATGGTGACTGTGTGGCGTGAGGAGGATAACATTTGAAGAAAAAGATCTTAAACGATTCCCTTTTAAAAGCGGCAAGGGGAGAACAGGCAGGCCGCGTCCCCGTCTGGTATATGCGGCAGGCCGGCAGATCCCAGCCCGAGTACCGTAAACTGAAAGAAAAGTATTCTCTGTTCGACATCACGCATCAGCCGGAACTTTGCGCATATGTGACAAGGCTGCCGGTAGAGCATTATGATGTGGATGCCGCCATTCTTTATAAAGATATCATGACACCGCTCCCCGCCCTCGGTGTGGAAGTTGAAATCCTCAAAGGGGCAGGCCCTGTTATACATAACCCAGTTTCTTCGTTAAAAGATGTGGAAAAATTGGGGGAGTTGTATCCGGAAGAAGATGTTCCCTATGTACTGGAGACGATCCGGCTGTTAACGGAGGAACAATTGACGGTTCCATTGATCGGATTTTCCGGCGCGCCTTTTACTTTGGCCAGTTATATGATTGAAGGGGGGCCTTCAAAAGATTATCGAAAAACAAAAGCGTTTATGTATACAGAACCAAAAGCGTGGTTTGCACTGATGGAAAAACTGGCAGATATGATCATTGTGTATGTAAAAGCGCAAATCAAAGCCGGTGCGAGTGCCATCCAAATATTTGATTCATGGGTGGGCGCTTTAAATGCAGCGGATTACCGCAATTATATTAAACCTGTGATGGAACGGATATTTACCGCATTGCAAAAAGAGAATGCCCCATTCATCCTGTTCGGTGTCGGGGCCGGTCATCTGGCGCTGGAATGGAACAGCCTGCCAATTGATGTGGTTGGCCTCGACTGGCGGCTGCCGATCCAAAAAGCGCGCGCGCTCGGCGTGACAAAAGCAATCCAGGGGAATCTTGACCCCGCCGTGCTCTTGGCCCCGTGGGAAGTTATTCAAGAAAAGGCGGCCGCCATACTGGACGAAGGCATGGCGCAGCCGGGTTACATCTTTAACCTCGGGCATGGTGTCACCCCTGATGTCCGTCCGGAAACATTAAAAAGGCTGACAACGTTTATTCATGAATACAGCGAAAGAAAACAACAGGAGGAAGCATAATGGAAAAGAAAAAAATCGGACTGCTCGTGATGGCGTACGGCACGCCGTATAAAGAAGAAGATATTGAGCGTTACTATACCCATATCCGGCACGGGAGAAGGCCCCAGGATGAGTTGCTGGAAGATTTGAAACGCCGGTATAAAGCAATCGGAGGCTTGTCCCCGCTTGCCAAAATAACGGAAAACCAGGCATATGCGCTTGAATCGAGGTTGAATGAACGGCAAGACGGGGCAGAATTTAAAGCTTATATCGGCTTAAAACATATTGAACCTTTTATTGAAGATGCAGTCAAACAAATGCATGATGACGGTATTGAAGAAGCGGTATCGATCGTGCTTGCGCCGCATTACTCGGCTTTCAGCGTGAAATCGTACAATGAAAGGGCGAAAGAAACAGCGGCAAAACTGGGCGGGCCCGCCATCCAATCGGTCGAAAGCTGGTATGATGAACCGAAATTTGTCGATTTTTGGGCACATCAATTGAAGAAAACGTATGCTACAATGAGTGAAGAAGAACGCACGTCTTCCTGCTTGATTGTATCCGCCCACAGCCTTCCGGAAAAAATTCTGCAGTACGGCGATCCGTATCCGGAACAAATCCGGGAAACCGCTGATCTGATTGCGGAGGCAGCGGGCGTGCAGACGTATGCAGTCGGCTGGCAAAGTGCAGGCAATACGCCGGATCCGTGGCTCGGCCCCGATGTGCAAGACCTTACAAGAACGCTGTATGAAAAACATCATTATAAAGCCTTCATTTATGCGCCGGTCGGGTTCGTTGCGGAACATCTGGAAGTTTTATATGATAATGATTATGAGTGCAAGGCAGTTTGCGATTCAGTTGGCGCATCGTATTACCGCCCGGAAATGCCGAATGACAACCCGGCTTTTATTGATTCGCTGGCTGAGGCTGTTTTGAAAAAAACAAAATCAGGGTTGCTGCCGCAAGAATAGGCAGCCGCCTGAGATTTTTTCACGGATTTCCATAAAACATGACATTATTGCCAAAGAAGGTGCTGACAATGGCCGGAAACAGAAAAAAAGTAGCTGTGCTTGGCGGCGGAATCACCGGCTTGACAGCTGCTTATTATTTGCGGCGCCTTGTTGAGGACCAACAGCTGCCGTTTGATGTGATATTGTTGGAAAAAGGGCGCCGGCTTGGCGGAAAAATCCAGACGGTCAGGCGGGACGGATTTGTCATTGAACGCGGGCCGGATTCTTTTCTGGCAAGAAAGCAAAGCGCTTTGCATCTGGCAGAAGATCTCGGGCTGTCGCCTTCCCTCGTATCCAATGCGACAGGCAAATCTTATATTTTATTAAACCAACAGCTCTATCCGGTGCCAAGAGGTTCTGTGATGGGCATTCCGACAAGATTGGCGCCTTTTTTTGCTTCTCCTTTGTTTTCTGTTACCGGCAAAATCCGGGCGCTCTGCGATTTGATCCTTTCCCGGAAAAATACCGGCGAAGACCGGTCAGTCGGGGATTTTGTCCGCTACCGGCTCGGTGAAGAAGTGCTGGAAAACCTTGTCGAACCATTATTGTTCGGGGTGTATGCCGGAGATGTCGACGAGCTGAGCGTGCTGGCAACGCAGCCTCAATTTTTCGAGGCTGTCCAAAAACACCGAAGCCTGATCCTCGGCATGAAAAAAGTAGCGGCGGAATTTGCGCAAGACTCCAGGCCAACCCGGAATAAGGGGGCTTTTTTAACCTTTCAAAACGGCCTCGAAACGCTCGTTGAAGCACTTGAGGAAAAAATCGGCGCTGAGGCGGTCATGAAGGGCGTGACAGTGGATACGGTTGAAATGAGTACGGGCGGCGGGGATTACAGGATCACACTGACAAATGGAACCCGCATCACAGCGGATTATATTATCTCGGCCCTTCCTCATTTTTCGCTCCCCCATATTTTTTCAAAGTATGCTTTTTTTGCGCCGCTTGAAAAGGTGCCATCCACATCTGTTGCAACAGTCTCGATGGCGTTTCCGGAGAGCGCGGTGAAAAAAGACATTGACGGGACAGGCTTTGTGGTGACGAGAAACAGTGATTATACAATTACCGCCTGCACCTGGACGCATAAAAAATGGCCGCATACAGCACCGGAAGGAAAGGCGTTGCTCCGCTGCTATATCGGCCGGTCAGCGGAATCCGCAGTCGTCGATCTCGCGGATGACAGGATTCAGAAAATCGTGCTGGAAGATTTAAATAAAATCATGGAAATAACAGCAGAACCGGAGTTTACTGTTGTTTCCCGCTGGAAATATGCGATGCCGCAATATACGGTGGGCCATAAAGCAAGAATCGGGAAAATTTTAGCGGCAGCCAAAAACGAATTGCCGGGCATTTCTTTTGCCGGCAGCTCGTTTAACGGGGTCGGCGTGCCGGACTGCATCTCCCAGGGAAGGGCGGCGGTTAGCGAGATGCTCCGGTACTTCCGGCTTCGGGCTGAATTTTAATAGGTGATGAAGAAAGCGGCATGGTGCATTCGGCTGGCACCTGCCGTTTTTATTGTCACGAAAACGGGAAGCATACATGTGTAAAATCTTTTCCGGCGCGTTGCCATGCAAGTATGGCGCAGCGGCGGGAGATCATTCCCAACGAAGGAATGCTTTTACTTGAAGAAACGAATGAAAAATGCGCCAATGAAAAGCACTGCAGAGACTTGGCCGGAAGCATCATGGTTCCCGGATCAGCTCTGAGGAGTAAAAATTTTTCGTGATAATTTAACTATCCCCCCCAAAAATGCGGCTAAATATGTAATAATTTAAATAATTAGAG
>NZ_ALAS01000214.1 GCF_000290615.1 Heyndrickxia coagulans DSM 1 = ATCC 7050 | reverse complement strand
TCAAGCGACCAGCGATGTCATGAAAAATATGGCATGAGATCAAAATTAAATTTCACTTATTGGTGTCCAAAATATTGACTTAAATCCATATGGGCACATTACGTGGTGAGTTGAAGAAATGGGGAAAGCAGAATCAAAATAAGGAAAATAAGCCACGAGGAAGGCCGAGAAAGACGAAATCAGAGCGATTAAGTCAACACGATATAAAAACACTTATGGGATATTATGATCCCGTATATAAGCGAGGGAGAGGCGGAGCATGGAGAAATGGAAGATGAACAAGCAAGAAATCTCACAGGCATTAAAGGATTATCATTGGATGATCAACGAAATCAAGAGACAGCGTAAAATGCTGGAGAATGAAGTGAGAAGCAACATCACATCCCAATATGGGGAAGAATCCGCCTTACCGAAGCCAAAAGGAACAAATAGTGATCCGGTTTACCGTGAAATTTTACGTCGGGAGAAAACGCATCAATGGATTAATCGGCTGCAGAAGAAAGTTCTATTTATTCAGGAACATGTTGATTGTGTACGAGGAGAACGCGAACGTGCTGTGCTGGAGTGCCTGCTGGACGGGATGAGCGTAATTGCCATTAGCCGGCACATGGGACTATCAGAAAGGAATATTCGTCTTATACGGGAAGACATTGTCAATGCTATGTATGAAAATGCCGGATTTGCCGGAAATGCCGGATTTGCCGGTTTTGCAGGATAGATGCAGCACAAGAAAAAATATATGTAAAATGGAAGGCAGGACCGGAGAGGAAAAATCCGGGGCGTGAGAAATTTCACGAAAACCATAATTCACCTTGCGGTGAATAATTAAGGGTTCGAGGTTATCCCGGACGAGCTTCTTAATTCGAGACGGGGTAGCAGAAATGTGGACCTGGGTTAAAACCTTGTCGGTTTCGAGGCTTATTTTATTGCAGGAATTTGCCTTCTTTTGTCGAAGTTATTGACGAAGGGAGGCGAATGAAATGAAGGTTTATGAACTAATCAAGGAATTAGAAAACTATCCACATCAAGATGCAGAGATTGGCGTGAATTTCCAAATAACATTAGCACAATCTGATAAAATAATTTCCAATATCACTAAAGTAAACGGCATCTTGAAACCTTTAAACAAAAATGATAATACGACGGTATTATTAGACACAGAAGAAATCAGAGAAAACATTTAAGCATCCTTCGGGGTGCTTTTTATTTTGCTCCAAAACAAACACAAATAGTCGGAGGTGGCAGGTGATGTAGCAGGTGACGGACAAATACATTCAAGCTGAAAAAGATTATGTCAAAGGCATGAAATACAAGGACATTGCTGAAAAATATGGCGTGTCTTTAAATACGGTCAAGTCATGGAAAAAGCGTTATGGTTGGACGCGTGAAAAGGGTGCACACAAAGAAAAAAGTGTGCACACAAAAAATAAAAGGGGCGCACCTGTCGGGAATATAAATGCAAAAGGAAATAAAGGCGGTGCGGCTCCAAAAGGAAACCAAAACGCTGTCACTCACGGTTTCTTCTCCAAATATCTGCCACAGGAATCACTGGACATTCTGGAAGAGATTCAAGAGCATTCTCCCGTCGACATGCTCTGGGATCAGATAATGATTCAGTATGCTGCTATTATACGAGCGCAGAAAATAATGTTCGTTGAATCAAAAGATGAAATGATCAAGGAGATTAAGAAAACCAAGTCAGATATCGGGGAGAATTACGAGACGAACGAAGAAGAGTGGGAATTTCAATTCGCTTGGGATCGCCAGGCGACTTTTCTTAACGCCCAATCTCGGGCCATGTCAGAACTGCGAAGCTTGATCAAGCAGTTTAATGAACTGGCACACGAAGATGATGAACGCCGTCTGAAGCTTGAACAGATGCAGCTAAACATTGATAAAACAAAAGCTAAGATTAAGGAAATCACGAATGAAAGCAACCAAGACGACCGGACGATCATCATCAACAACGAGGATGAAATGAGGCGGATTTTGAATGAACGCAATCAAGATAACCGACCTGATTAATCCAGTGTTTTATGATTTCTGGCTAAATGAGAAGCCAAACAGTGTGCTAAAAGGCGGCCGTTCATCCATGAAATCCTCGGTCATCTCTTTGAAATTGCTTGTTGATTTTTTAAATGATGATCAGGGGAATGTTGTGGTGCTGCGGAAAGTAGGAAAATATCTTTCCACATCCGTTTATGAACAAATCAAATGGGCCATATACATGCTCAAAGTCGAAAATGAATTCTACTTTGGAAAATCACCATTGATCATTCGGCACAAACGGACGAACACGGCTTTTTATTTTTACGGCGTTGATGATCCGATGAAAATCAAATCCGCCAAGATTGCAAAGGGATATGTCATGGCACTTTGGTTCGAGGAACTGGCCGAGTTCGCAGGCGTCGAGGATATCGATATTGTTTCCGATACATTCATCCGGCAGGACCTGGGCGAAAAGGAAGTAAAAATTTATTATTCTTACAACCCACCTCGAAACCCGTATGAGTGGGTGAATGAATGGGTAGATAGCAAAGCTAGCGATCCGGATTATTTTGTTCACCATTCAACGTACATGGATGATGAAAAAGGTTTCTTGTCGCATCAGATGATCCGGAAAATTGAACAATACAAGGAAAATGATCTTGATTACTGGCGCTGGATGTATGCGGGTGAAATTATCGGACTTGGCGATATGGTTTACAATATGAACCATTTCCATTGGATTGATGAATTGCCAAGTGATGATGATCTGCTGCTGATCGATATCGCGATTGACTCCGGATACCAAACATCGGCGACAACATTTTGTGCGTTTGGGCTTACAAAACGGCTTAATGTTATTCTGCTCGATACTTTTTACTATTCCCCTCAAAATCGAGTGGTTAAGAAGGCACCAAGTGAGTTCTCGGACGACTTGAAAGAGTTTGAAAGGGAACTATCGAGGTTTAAAAGAAACATCGATATGAGGACGATAGACAGTGCAGAAGGAGCGTTGCGAAACCAATACATGAAAGATTATGGTATCCAGCTACATCCGATTGCAAAAAAGAAAAAGGTAAACATGATCGAAAATGTTCAGGACCTGCTGGCACAAGGTCGTTTTTTTATGCTCAGAAACAGTAACAATCAAATCTTTTATGAAGAACACAAAAAGTATCAATGGGATGCCGACACGTTGCAAAGCGATGACCCGAAAGTCGTCAAAGAGGACGACCATACTTGTGATGCTTTTCAATACTATGTAAATGACAATTTAAGGAAACTGAACTTGAAATATTAAGGCGGTGATGCCATGTTTCGAACCATCCTAGCCAAGATAAAGGGGGTGCTCGCTAAAATGGGATTGATCAAACAAATTAATAATGTTTCACAGCTGGCCGCCGTACAGGAGAGTGAGGCACAATACAGCCGAATTGAAGTATGGAAGTCTTTATACCACGGCTATTTGCCTTTTTACCAGGAAGGTGATGTACGAATCCCATTTCACGACACCAAATGGACGGATGCTGCTGGAAATGAGCATAAACGCCGCCGGGCATCTATGAAGATGCCAAAAGTAATAGCGGAAGAAATGGCTTCACTGGTTTTTAATGAGAAATGTGTAATTAATATCTCGTCTGATCAGGAAATTCAAGAACTGATCGATGATATTTTTAAAGAAAACCGGTTTGAAAAACGATTCCAAAATTACCTCGAATATGGGTTTGCCATGGGCGGATTTGTCATGAAACCTTATTATGACGATGGTATCAAGATCGCTTTTGTTAGGGCTGACTGTTTCCTGCCGACCCAAAGCACAAATGATGAGATTCAAGCCGGCGTGTTCATTAACGAGACGCGGAAAGGTGACAAATTTTATACGCTGCTTGAATGGCACAATTGGGACGGTACTGACTATGTGATCACGAATGAGCTGTATGAAAGTAAAACAAAGGGTTCACTAGGATCAAAGGTGCCGTTGTCCGATCTTTATCCTGACCTAGAAGAAACCGTAACAATTCAAGGCCTTACGCATCCATTGTTTGTGTATGTTAAGCCAAATCTTGCAAACAATTTTGAACCGGATTCACCGTTAGGCATTTCCATTTATGCGAATGCAATCGACACGCTAAAATCTCTTGATATCGCATTTGACAGCTTTCAACGCGAATTTGTGTTGGGAAAACGCCGAATTATGGTACCACATACGGCGATCCGGACAGTAGTTGACCCGGAAACAGGCCAGATGCAGAGATACTTTGACATAAACGATGAAGCATATATCAGCTATGCGGAAAACGATACTCAAAAAATGATTCAAGAGATGGCCGCAGAACTGCGGATAGAAGAACACATATCCGCAATCAATGCGTTGCTGAACATTCTGGCTGCGCAGACTGGTTTCAGCTCCGGCACCTTTGCTTTTACGGGTGGGGCAAGCGTCCAAACAGCAACACAAGTCATCTCGGAAAACAGCAAAACATTCCGGACTAAAAATAGCCATGAAATCATGATTGAAGCCGGGATAAAAGAATTAATTGAGGCCATTTTGCAATTGCTTGTCATTTATCAAGAGCTTCCGGCAATACCGGATATTGATGTGACAATTGACTTTGATGACTCCATTGCAGAGGACAGGCAGGCAAACGCTAATTATTATAGCGGTCTCGTATCTATGGGGCTTATGCCAAAGCTTAAAGCAATCATGAGAATATTCGACTTGCCGGAAGAAGAAGCTCGTGAGTGGCTGGCGCAAATCCAACAGGAAAACGGTCAACAGGTCCCACAAATGATGGAAAGCTTCCTGAACACGGCGGAAACAGATGAGGTAGGGTGATAATCTATGTTAACTCCCAACCAACTGGAACAGCTTGCAAAGCCCCTTATTAATATTTATGGGCAGCTGGAAATAGACATCATCAAAGCCATTGTAAAACGTCTGGAGACAAAGCAGGACATAACAAAGGACAATGTATTGCATTGGAAGTTTGAGAAGCTCCGGCAGCTCGGAGACCTAAATAAAGACGTAATTCAACTCATCTCACTGATGACCGGCAAGACAGAAAAGGAGTTGGAAAAGCTGATTAAAGAGAGCATGAAGCAGAGCGTGCAACCTATGGATAATTGGTTGAGTGGTTTGGCTGATGACGGAAAAATTGATAAAGCACCGCCACTCGAGCAAGACACGCGTATTTTTAATACACTTCTCACATTTCAGAGGCAGGCAACATCAACGCTCAACTTAACAAATTCGACCATTTTGCAGAACAGCCAACAAGTTTACCGGGACATTATCTCCCAGTCGACAGTAAGCGTCATGACTGGCATGAAAACCCATCAGCAGGCGGTAGCAGATACGGCAGCCAAATGGGCAGAAAAAGGCATTCCGGCACTTGTGGACAAAAAAGGACGACAATGGTCAATTGAAGGGTATATTCCGATGGTGGTTAAGTCAGTCGCTAACAATGTGGCAAATCAAACGCAATTCGACCGGATGGACAGCTATGGGGTTGACTTAATTGAAATCAGCAGTCACGTTGGCGCTCGTCCGGGATGTGCTCCCTATCAGGGCAGGATATTTGACCGTAACGGTAAAAGTAAGAAATATCCCTCGTTGGCAAGCACGACATATGGAAAGCCCGCCGGTATATTTGGTATTAATTGCCATCATCACCCTTACCCGTATATCCCAGGTGTAAGCGTAAAGCGATATGAGCCATATCCGATAGAGGAAAATGCAAAAGCCTATGAGCAAAGCCAACAGCAACGCAAGATGGAACGGGATATCCGCAAGGCCAAGAATAATCTTGAAGTGATCCGGCGGCTCGGTACAAAAGAAGATGTTGCCGCCGCCCGAAAGAAAGTGAGGGAAAAGCAAGCGAACATGAGGGCATTTATCAATGATACCGGCAGAACGCGGAGGTATGATCGAGAGCAAATCATTAAAAAATGAAATATTAAATGATTTGTCGGAAATATACCGGCTACAATGTGAGGTGAGCGCAAATGCTAAAATATCGAAAGAAACCAGTCGTGATTGAAGCGGTACAGTATTTAGGTAACAAAATTATCAAGATATATGTAAGTTTGTCGGTAAAGAGTTGACAATGGAGTACATGGATACGGAGCAAATCTTAACCATTGAAACACTTGAAGGCGAATTGAAAGCAAATAAAGGTGATTACATCATCAAGGGTGTGCAAGGTGAGTTTTACCCATGCAAGCCGGACATTTTTGAGAAAACATATGAGCCTGCCGAATAGGTGGAGATGATCCAACATCTCGGATCAACGCTGTTATGTGTGAAATTAAGTCGCCAATAGGCGTCTTTTTTAATTCCAATACGAGGAGCGATGCAAATGTTTAACATTCTACGTTTAAACTTGCAATTTTTTGCAGCAGACACCGGGGCTGGAGTAGAGGGCGGAGGTGTTCCAGTTGACACTGGGCAAGGAGGTGATCAAAAAACAGAGACGGTACCGCCTGCAAACCAAACGCCGCCGGCTCAACCACAACAGACACAGCCGGAGAAACAAGAACAAACAAATCCTGAGCCGCCAAAGGTAGATACAAAGGAAATCAAGACCAAAGCCCAGGCTGAACTGCTGAAAAAGCTCGGTTTTGAAAAGGTGGATGAGCTGCAAGAAGTGCTGACCAAATACAAAGAGGAGCAAGACGCTAAAAAATCCGAATTCGAACTGCAATCTGAAAAGTTGCAGAAAATCGAAGCGGATTTTTCTTCTGTTCAGGCCGAAAATGAGTCGCTAAAGGCTCAAATCAGCGCCATGAAAGCAGGAGTGAAGGCAGATGCTGTAGAGGATGTGGTCGTGCTTGCCAAAACAATGGTCAATGATGAGGTGGACATGGATGCCGCCATAGCAAAAGTGCTTGAAAAATATCCGCAATTTGGACAGGGAAAGGAGGATCCAGAGCCTGAACAAAAACCGAGCTTTAAAACCACGACTGGGGAGCACAAAACGCAGCCGACCACTGATGTAGAAAAATGGCTTGAAGCATTCAAACTTAAATAATAGGAGATGAAAATGATGCCAGTAAACTATGCTGAGCTGTATTTGCAAGCTTTACAACAACGTTTTGCAGAGGGTCTTCTTTTTAATGATCTCTACAATACGCCAAACAATCAAAATATCAAATGGACAAACGCGAAGACGATTCAAATTCCGAGAATCACAACCGGCGGATACATTGATGTCGATCGTGATGTAGTGGGCGGTTTCACTCGCCGTGCCGAAAATGATTTTGAACCGAAAACACTTGAACATGACCGGGAATTTTCAACTTTGGTTGACCCGGTGGATGTGGACGAGTCAAATATGGCTTTGACTATTGCAAACATTACTCGCGTTTTTAACGACGAACAAAAAATTCCTGAAATGGACAAATATATGGCGTCAAAATTATATACGGAATTTATCAAATATGGTGGTTCGGCATTAACAGATAATATCACGGAAGCTATTGTTTTGCAGGTCTATGATGAACTGATGATGCAAATGGATGAAGCTGAAGTGCCACAAACTGGACGCATTCTTTATGTGACGCCTGCAGTGAATAAAGTATTGAAGAATGCTGACAGTGTCCAGCGTTCTATTTTGGTTACGCAGAATTCAGGTTCTATTAATCGAAATGTCCGTAGCCTGGATGAGGTGACAATTAAAGTTGTTCCTTCTAATCGGATGAAAACTATCTATGACTTTACGGATGGTGCGGTGGCTGATGCTTCAGCGGCACAAATCAACATGATTCTGGTGCATCCGTTATCGCTAATTGCACCGATGAAATATGAATTTGTCAGCTTGGATGAACCGTCCGCAAAAACAGGCGGAAAATACCTGTACTACGAACGTGCCTACTGGGATGTATTTGCAATCGAGAAGAAAGCGCCAGGCATTAAATTTGCTATTACTCCAGCTGCTCCAGCGAGTGACGGCGGAGGCTCGACGGGGGCGTAAGAGCTCCCGTTTTGATATAAGGGAGGTAACAGAATGAGCACAGTAAAAGTCAGGAAAGAAAACCGTGTCTTGCATGTACCAGAAGGGCAAGTAGCCAAGTTTTTAAATCAAGGGTATGACCAAATTGACGAGACTGGCAATATCGTAAAACGTGCGACTGGCGGCCGAATGGTTACATTGCAAGAATATAATCGCTTGCTTGACCGTGTGGCGGAATTAGAACAGGAGTTGTCCGCTCCAAAAGGCGCCAAACAAAAAAAGAGTGAGTGACGATGAAATACATTGACCAGGATTTTTACTCGAATGAATATGGCGGAACGACCATTCCGCCTGATAAGTTTACAGAAATCGCAAACGCAGCCGAACGCGTGATTGATCAGGCTACTTTTTTCCGGATGAGCCAGCTGGATTTTTCCAAGCTATCCAACCGCATTCAGTGGCTTGTAAAAATGGCCATATCAGCGCAAATAGAATATTTTTACGAACTGGGCAGCCATACGGAAGCGGGCATGCAGACGGTACAAAGCGCATCCATCGGCGGGTTTAGTTACGCTAATCCGCAGATGGATAGCAATAAAAATATAATGCTATCTGAAACTGCCATTATGTATCTAACGCAAACTGGGCTGATGTATAGCGGCGTGAACGTATATTAAACGTGATTCCGTTTGTCTTCCGTTTCGGAGGTGATTACTATCTTTGTAAGACCAATTCCGCCAATCATGATGCCACACACCGTCCAGCTGCAGTCCTACTCGGGTAGTAGCCGATACGGTGAATCTTACGCGGATCCCGTGACGATTACGCATGTTCGCGTTGTACCAAAATCACAGTTGAAAACACAGCTTACCTTTGGATTTAACGCTGAAACAATCGACTTTGCATCTATGTTGTTTATCGACGTAAGCACATCGAAACAAATCACAGACGGTGCAGAGCAGGATTTGAAGATTGTCCCAAAAGAAAAAGACAAGGTCATTTTTAAGGGAAAGGAATACGTCATCCAAAGCGCAGATGAGCTGTTGGCCGGAGATAAAGTACATCATTATGAATGCGGGCTAAACGGGGTGTGATCAGATGATTAATGTGCAAGTCAATATCGGGAATATACGAGGAAAAGTTGAAAAGGCTACGAGGTATGGGCAATTCATAACCAGCCAACAAGTATTAAAAGACTGTAACTACTACATCCCGAAGGATAAGGGCACATTAGAGCGTTCATCTTTGCAAGCCTCAGACCTTGAGCGTGGTGAAATCGTTTGGGATACGCCTTATGCGCGGCGCCTTTACTATCACCCGGAATACAATTTCTCAAAAGATAAAAATCCGCACGCACGCGGCCTTTGGTTTGATGAAGCGAAAGCAGTGCGTGGAGATAAGTGGGTTGCCGTTGCACAGGAAGGGGTTGAACAGGGCCTTGACAGAGAATGAGCTCGATTTTCAGGACTGCATGATTGATGCCATTGAAGCGAATTGCAATTTATTTGCGCCCATTGATGTGCCAATCATTAAAATCAATGTGGACGGCACAGGAAGTGGTATCGCCTTCATGTTAACGCCAATCGGTGAGGAAACACGATTCATGGATGGCAGCCGTGACAGGATGTATGCTTTTCAAATTAGTGCTCGCAGCCCTGATCAGCTACAAGTCCTCAACACATTATTCAGCATCAATAGATTCATAGATGGGCTTAAAAGTGGTGACATTAAAAGCAAAAATGGAACATTTG
The DNA here is from genome assembly GCF_000290615.1 of Heyndrickxia coagulans DSM 1 = ATCC 7050. Classification (GTDB taxonomy): domain Bacteria; phylum Bacillota; class Bacilli; order Bacillales; family Bacillaceae_C; genus Weizmannia; species Weizmannia coagulans. The sequence goes on along the minus strand of NZ_ALAS01000214.1, from coordinate 394 downwards.
AGTTTATTAATGCCGTGATTAGAAGCGTGCCAAATTTGGTGCAAGCTGACACTCACGGCTTTTTATATGTATCAAATTTCGAGGCTGAACTTTTATTAAAGGAGTGAGATGAATGGCTTTTAACTTAAACTACAAAAACAAGTTTGAGATCGACACAAAAGGGAATTTAGACCCGAATTCGACGACAGGAGCTGAATTTGTTCCGATTGCAGCCGGGATTTCCACGGTTACACCTGCTCCAGGTGACACAACGGACAATACAGCCTACTACAACGGTGGCGGATTTGCAAGTACAGATGTAACCGGGCAGTTCTGAAGAGTAAATTCATCAATTTTTAGATGTTTTATGATAAAATGACTTATCCACATTTAGAAAATTTTTCCATCTATTTTT
>NZ_ALAS01000213.1 GCF_000290615.1 Heyndrickxia coagulans DSM 1 = ATCC 7050 | reverse complement strand
AAAAAATAGATGGAAAAATTTTCTAAATGTGGATAAGTCATTTTATCATAAAACATCTAAAAATTGATGAATTTACTCTTCAGAACTGTGCGTTGATGACGTAATTTGCGAAATCTTATGATTTTGAGTATAATTGATTCATGGTGAGTCCTCCCTGAGTATCAATTAAGGGCCCATTTTTTCTTTGATGCTTTGGACACCATCTATCGTATCAGGGGGGCTCATTTTTGTGCAAACCTCAAATTTCTTTGATTACATGAATGCTTAGTATCCATATTTATAATGAGTTTTACATCCAGGGACAACTAAATATTGATCTCCCTTTAGAGCGTATGCAGTTCCTGTTAGATAAGCTGTGGCACCTTTAGTTTTAGAAATTGGAATCGTATCCGATACTGAACTACCGAGTGCCCCAACTCCACTTATCTCATAAATTCTGGGTGTATGTCCGCTGTCATACACTACTTTTATTGTTCCATCAAAGTAATATGGCCATTTCGTAGCTGGCTTGACGTACCAGTATAATTGACCCCCGCCAACATATGTTATCTTAGATATACCACCTGAACCATATTTTGTATTGAGTTCAGGATCTGTAGGGATAAAAAGAGGATTTGTTTCAGAAACAGTGGAGACTGAACTTGTCGAGTTACCTTGGTCATTGAGATCACTTGTTGCATTGATAGTTATTTCGTCGGTTGAATCCGGTGATTCTGCAATTGCTGGTTTGTTTCCGATAAAACCAGAAAAGAAAAGAGCTAGGACAATAACAGCAAGGATAAAAACTTTTTTCATACACACATACCCCTTTTGATTTTTGTTGTAATAATATAAAAATTATAAATGAATCAGAAGTGGATAACAAGTAAAATTCATTACAGAAAGAAGGAATATTGTGATCAACGTAGGAGATGTGATTTCTTATAACTTTAATTTTTTAATCTATATTCATAACGCTTATACCAATTTGGAAAATGAAGGCGATAAGTTTCCTTATCTGCCTCTTGAAAGAGAAGGTTTTATTGATAGGAAGTCTTTCTTAGAAAAGGGTAAAGAGATATGGGGGGAATGTTTGCGTTCAAATATACAGGAAGAAGATATACAATATTGGTTAGCGAAAAAATTTGATTTTCGAGGTTTATTTTCCAAAAATGATTATGGTGAAAGGAATTATCGATTGTTGCGAAAGACGTTTAATTGTTGGTTTGGGGAAATCGGATATCGAAGCTTAGAATTGCAGGGAGAAGTATGGGTACCCTATGTTTACGAACAATTGGCTAAAAATAATGAAAAAGATGATTGCAATATTTTTTTGGAAATTATCTTTGATGAGGGGCCTAAAGAGTGGAAAATATATTCTGACCAGCATTACTTTATTACGATCCACGATCATCCAATGAATGGATCTCATATTCTGCTCGATATATTTAAAAATGATTGAAAAATATTGGGTGTGGCATATTCGTCATACCTCTAAAATCCCGTTCAACCCATATGGATCAAGTAGCTGTATCCAAAATCTTTCCCAGTTCCAGTTCCCAACTGTGTTCGTGCTGCAAGCTACCAAAATAAAGACGTTAAAAACCTGCCAGTACGGGAATGGGAATGTCCGAATTGCCATATCCGCCATACAAACCGGGATTTGACCGCAAGTATCAATCTTAAAAATGAGGTCATAAGGCTTCTAACCGTAGGAACTGCGGGAATTGCCTGCTAAATAAATATTCAACAAAAAAGAGAGGGGAAATTTTGTGAAAAAATATGAAGGAATATCTTTTGCGCTCTTCATTTTTTCGGCATTGGTTTATTTAACGTTTTTCCGAAAGAAGTCTCCCATCCTCAAGGAATGTGAAGGTGCGAATCGCACCAATGAGTAGGTGGGAGATGAATTTCGGTTGGCTTTAGC
>NZ_ALAS01000212.1 GCF_000290615.1 Heyndrickxia coagulans DSM 1 = ATCC 7050 | reverse complement strand
AATAAGAAGATATCATCCCACCAAGCCATTTAAATATAGTTCATTCAAAAATTAGAATGAACTATATTTAAGACGTGCGAAATGTGGGATGTAAAGCCCCTCTGCATAACCATTTGCATAGGAATTTTGCACATCTCTGCACTTTAATTTTGCAATAAACAGTTTAAGGCAATAAAAGAGCTGGAACAAAGTAAGGATCAGAATTCATTAGTTTGGGTGAATGATATTGCCTACAAAGACAGAACGGTCA
>NZ_ALAS01000211.1 GCF_000290615.1 Heyndrickxia coagulans DSM 1 = ATCC 7050 | reverse complement strand
AAGTAAAGCACGGTAGCCGAAAGTGTACAAAAAGAGTGTCTTGGAATACCCGATATTTAAACCTTGTCGAGAAAAACTTGACACATACGCGCGCCTGTTGGGATTTTTTAAAGCTTACAGTATAATGGATAAAGATGCCGTTTGGCGGTTTTTAAGCAAAAGGAGGAAACGGGATTGGGCATTATTTTAGTCGAAATATGTGAAGGCAGCCTGATCAACACGATTGATGTGGAAGCAGAACTTGAATCCCGGTATCCTGAAGTTGCGGTGATTTCAAATGAATGCTTAATGGCGTGCGGCTTATGCACCTACAGCCCGTTTGCGATGGTGAACGGAAAAAGGATCTTTGCCAAAACGCCTGCGGCTTGCCTTGAAAAAATCAAAGCAGCAATTGAAACGGAATTAAAGAATCTGCCGTAAATGGTTCTCGTTTCAATTTGTTTTTTATATTATAATGTGGGATGGAGCATTCGGGATAGGGGGATAGCAGGATGGAAATTTGGACTGCGTTCAAATACAGCTGTTTATTGCCGGGAAAAAGGGCTGCTTTCCGCTTGAACAGGCTTCCGATGGACAAGGCGGTTTTGTATGTGGTTCTGCTTGTTCTTGCGGTTTCCTGTCTGCATATCCCTGCGCTTTTAACCAGCGGATCCGTTAGCGGCCTGAATGCCATCCAATTTGTTTTTTATTTTCTGTTCGCTTATGTGCTCATTGTCCTGTGCGGCGTATTGGCGGGCATTTCCCTGCTCGCTTGCGCCGGATACGGGCTCAGGAAGCTGTGGAAAAGAAAACTGGCCTACCAGCATTTATGGAAAATGTCATGCTTTGCCATGACGGTCCCGTTTATTTTACATACAATCATTCATGAATGGGTTACGAAAAACGGCTTTGTTTCGGCTGTATTGCTGATCGGGTATCCGCTTATTTGTTTGGCGGCGATGATCCTCCACTATCCGGAAACAAAGAGTCGGCATGTAAGCAGCAAAGAAGGAGAAGAACATGGCTGAAAAGACAATTTTACAAGACTTGCGTTCACTCATTTACCCGCGTGAAATTCTGGAAGATGAACCGTTAAGCAAATATACGTTTACAAAAACGGGGGGGAAAGCGGATATTTTGATTTTTCCCGAGACATATGAGGAAGTGCAGAAGACGGTCCGTTTTGCTTCTCTGAACGGCGTGCCGTATACGATCCTCGGCAACGGCTCCAACCTGATCATCAAAGACGGCGGCATCAGGGGGATTGTGCTGATTCTGACTAAATTAGCGAAAATATCACATACAGGCAATGACATTACAGCCCAGTGTGGTGCAGCCATTATCGATGTATCGCGCTATGCTTTAAAGCAAAATCTGACAGGGCTTGAGTTCGCCTGCGGGATACCGGGATCTGTCGGCGGTGCGCTGTATATGAATGCGGGGGCGTATGGCGGGGAGATCAAAGACGTTCTGAAAAGCGCGCTTGTCCTGACCAAAACAGGCAAGATGAAAAGGCTTGAAAAAAGCGATTTGTCCTTCCAGTACAGGAAAAGTTCCATTGCGGAGAACGGGGAGATTGCGCTTGAAGGGACGTTCAGCCTGAAGCCGGGCGACGCACAGGAGATCAAAGCCAAAATGGATGAGCTGACTTATCTCAGGGAATCCAAGCAGCCGCTTGAATATCCGTCGTGCGGTAGCGTGTTTAAAAGGCCGCCCGGCTATTTTGCAGGGAAACTGATCCAGGACAGCGGGCTCCAGGGGAAACGCATCGGCGGCGTCGAGGTTTCGACCAAGCATGCAGGATTTATGGTGAATGTTGGCGGCGGAACGGCAACGGATTATATGAATTTGATCAAGTTTGTCCAAAAAACGGTAAAGGAAAAATTCGGGGTGGACCTCGAGACAGAAGTGAAAATTATTGGGGAAGATTAAAAAACATCCCGGTTCTTTTGCGTATAAAAGAACCGGGATGTTTTTCAGCCCTTCCGGCGGATATCGGTTAACCGGTTCCCGCGGTATTTGATGTACACTTGGTCGCCAATGTTAAAATTTAAATACGTATCGCAGTCAGCCGTCAGCGTTTTGCCGTTATTAAAGGCGATCGCGCAATACGGTTTCGTTGTTGTTGGTGCCACTTTTATTTTCCGCTTCGTTTTCACACCGGTTGCAACCGGCACTTCTTTCCGGTTGGGCGTATAAAATTTATCAGTAATCTTTACGCGCTGATAGCTTACCGGGCGCTGAAAAAAGAGCAACCCTACAAGCACGGCCAGGCAGATGATGAATAAAACCAGTTTCCATTTCAGTTTTTCCATTTGTCATCCCTCTACTCCCAAAACGTCTCTATGAATATATTTATGGGGCCATTCATTAAAATATGTATATACCACAACCAAATGCTTTTTTAACCGAATCTTTCTTGAAACTTTTTAAGGCCGGTTTCGTATATTGATTAGACTAGTCTAGCAGAAAGCAGGGATGTTATGAGTGAAATTGCGCTCTCGGTCAAAGGGATTACAAAACAAATCCGCTCGCGCAAAATTGTGGACCAGGTCAGTTTTGAAGTGAAAAAAGGCGAGGTTTTCGGCCTTCTCGGTCCGAACGGCGCCGGTAAAACAACGATTATCCGGATGATTGTTTCATTAATGAAACGCACAAGCGGAGAAATCTATATTAACGGCAAAAGCCTTGATGAAGATTACAAAGGCGCTTTGAACGAAATCGGCGCGATCGTTGAAAATCCGGAGTTTTATCCCTATATGACCGGCTATCAAAATCTCGTCCACTATAAGAGAATGTCAAGGAAACCCATTTCTGAAGAGAGATTATGGGAAGTCGCAAAGCTTGTCAAACTGGAAGATGCCCTTAAACAAAAAGTCAAAACGTATTCGTTGGGAATGCGGCAGCGGCTCGGGGTCGCCCAGGCGATTTTGCACCGGCCTTCGTTATTGATCCTTGATGAGCCGACAAACGGCCTTGACCCGCAAGGTATCCGCGAATTCAGGGGCTATTTGCGGGAGCTGGCGGGAAGCGGGGTATCTGTCCTCGTTTCCTCACACCTTCTTACGGAAATGGAATTGATGTGCGACCGGTATGCCATTATCGAAAAAGGAAAACTGATCCATATTGAAACGATGGCAGAAACGACAACGGTGAAACAGGATGACCGCCGCGATATCCTGTTTGCAACGGATGACAGCGAAAGCGCGAAGCAGGCGGTAGAAAAACAGCTCCATTTTCCGGTTTCCATTGTCGATGATACGCACATTTTGGTTTCGGCAGCTTACAAAGACGCAGCCGTTATCAACGCAACATTGGTAGGAAACGGCTGCAACGTCTATGAAATTCATTTTGAAAAGAAAACGCTGGAAGACCGTTTCCTTGAACTCACGAATCATACAGCAGGGGAGGAAAGTCAATGACCGCTTTAATTCGAAATGAATGGATGAAAATATTTGCCCGGAAAAGCGCATGGGTCTATATGCTCCTGATTGTAGCGTTCGTGCTGATTGCTGCACTGTTTTACAATAAGGTTTACGGCAAAGACGATCCAAACTGGCGCACGAAAATCGAGAAAGAAATCAAAGCGGATGAGGCACTCATGAAAAAGGATCCTGAACAATACGCGGACCTTGCGCCAACCATCCAAAGAAAGCAAGATTATTTGAAATACAATATCAATCCGGATGCCCATTCAAACTGGCATTTCATGAACAATGTGGTCATTCCGCTTGGTTCATTTGTCACCTTGTTCAGTGTAATCGTCGGGAGCGCCAATGTCTCATCGGAATTTGCATCCGGAACGATAAAGCAACTGATGATCCGCCCGCATGAGAGATGGAAAATTTTGCTGTCCAAATACATTGCTGTAACAGCCTACGCGGTATTACTGCTTGCTGTCCTGCTTTTAGCCGGCTATTTGATCGGCATCATTTTTCAGGGATCCGGCAGTTTCCATATGAAAATGGTCGAAGATACCTTGGATTCCAGCCAATATAAAATTAAAGAAATCGGTCCGCAGTTTTTCCTGAAATTTGCCCTTTATCTGCCGAGCCTTGTCATGGTAAGCGCGATTGCGTTCATGCTTTCGACCTTGTTCAAGAGCCAGGCTCTGGCTGTCGGGATCGGCATTTTTGCCCTGTTTATCACAAACACACTGGGCGGGATTATTCTGTTTCTGATGGACCGGTACCATTGGCTGAAGTTCCTGATTTTCCCGCATTTGGACTTGTCTGTTTATGCGTACCAGGATAAACTTACAGATGGCGTCACCTTGCCGTTTTCATTAATCACGCTGGCTGTTTATTATGCCGTTTTTATGGCCTTGACCTTTTGGTATTTTCAAAAACGCGATATTGCGTTTTGAAATAGCGGGCGAATTCGGGTAAAATGGCGGCAAAGGGCCGGGTGAAGGAGGGATCTGCCAGAGCAGGTCTCTTCTTTGCTTTTTTGGGGCGGCGCACGCATCAGGCTGTACAGGCGGCGCATAGCGTGTGCACCCGCCGAATAGGATAATAATGGGGGCTTGACCGGACCGCTGGAGGATGATATGGGAAAAAACAACCGGAAAAAAATCAATGCGGCCGTTTTGTTCGTTTTCATTGTGTATGCTGCTTATTTAATGGAACTTTTGTTTTTTATCCCGTACCGCCATGCGCCCAATTCTGCCAGCCAAAATGTTATCCCGTTTAAAACGATCCGGATGTATATCCTTTATTACCGTTACTTTCAATTTGAAGTCTGGTTTTCCAATCTGTTTGGGAATATTTTCATGTTTATGCCGTTCGGGTTTATCCTGCCCATTCTTTTTAGGCGGCTGAGAAAGGCCTGGATAATGGGATTGCTGTCTTGCCTGGCATCGGCTTTGGCGGAAATCATTCAAGGATATTTCCATGTCGGGGGTTTTGATGTGGATGACATTTTGCTGAATACAACGGGCGGATTGTGCGGTTACGGCATATTTTTACTGGTCCGCAAGCTTGTGAAAAAAATAAAAATTGAGATTTGGCGTTAAATATGCATAAGAAAAGCCCTGCGGAGATAATCTAACGGGGACCCATCAATGGCCGGCCTAAAAAAAAGGGGGGAAGTGTGGATTGGATGAAGAAAAACTGGTCCGGTTTTTAAACCAGGAACTTTCAAATTTTACAGTGCTTTATATCAAACTGCACCGTTACCACTGGTATATTCAGGGGAAAAACTTTTTTACGCTCCATGCTTATTTTGAAGATTTGTACCAGGCGTTTTCAAAACAAATGGATGTGCTTGCCGAAAGGATTTTGGCAATCGGGGGACGGCCGCTTGCAACCATGTCGAAATTCCTGGACCGGAAGACGCTTGTTGAAGCGAGCGCGGATAATGAAGAAGGCGAACTGCTGCAGCAATTAAGGGAGGATTTGGCACAGCTGGCAAAGGAGATCCGGGAAACGGGGATTCCGCTGGCGGAAGAAAGAAAGGACGACGCCACCGTCAATCTGCTCACCCGGTTTTTGGCCCGGTTTGACAAGGATATCTGGATGCTGGATGCGATGGCGGACAAACGGTAAATGCCCTTGTTTTCCTCAACCAGGAAGCAGCGGCAAATAAAAAAACAGCCTTTCCGTTTGATGGAAGGGCTGTTTCACTTTATATAAACGTATCAATCAAAAGGAACAGGTTCAGGCATACGACGAATCCTGCCACGATCCAGGAGATGATGCTCGTTATCCGGTGGTTCACCAGTTCACCCATGATCTGTCTGTTACTCGTGAACTGAATCAGCGGGACAAGGGCAAAGATGATCCCGAATGAGAGAATGACCTGGCTTATGACAAGCGCGCTTGTCGGGTTGGTGCCCAGCATGATAATGAGAAGCGGCGGGATCATTGTGATCGCACGGCGCAAATAAAGATTGATCCGTTTGTTGATAAATCCTTGCATGACGACATCACCGGATAATGTGCCGATAGAGGAGCTGGAAAGCCCTGCAATCAAAAGGCCGAGGCCGAAAGAGATAGCCGCTGCCGGGCCGATATGGGTGTAAAACTCGCGAAACGCGACATCCAGATCTTCCACGACAAGGCCGTGTTTATAAAATACACTGGACGCAATCACAAGCATGCTCATATTGATGGCCCCGGCGATCACCATTGCGATGATGATGTCGATCAATTCAAATTTGAAAATTTTTCTTTTTTCCAGCTCATTTTTTCCGACGATTCTGTTTTGCGTCAATGAAGAGTGCAAATAGATGGCATGGGGCATGACGGTGGCGCCGAGAATGCCGGCCGCCAGGACAATACTTTGGATGCCGTCGAATTTTGGCGTGACAAGCCCGCCGAGCACTTTCGCCCATTCCGGTTTTGCCAGAAACGTTTGCAAAGCAAAAGCGAGCACAACAATCATCACAAGGGCGGCAATTACTGCCTCAAATGACCGGTAGCCGCGGCGCTGCAATTCGAGAATGGCAAACGATCCGACTGCTGTAATCAATGCGGCCGGAAGCAGCGGAAGGCCGAAAATTAAATACAGGCCCAAAGCAGCGCCGATAAATTCTGCCAAATCTGTTGCAATAATGACAAGCTCGCTTTGGATCCATAAAAATATCGACACCGGTTTTGAAAAACGGTCATGCGCAACTTCCGGCAGATTTTTCCCGGTTGCAATGCCGAGCTTTGCGGAAAGGGACTGGATTAAAACGGCCATTAAGTTTGAAAAGGCAATGACCCAAAGCAGCATATAGCCGTATTTCGATCCTGCCGTAATATTGGTGGCAAAATTGCCGGGATCGATATAAGCAACGCCTGCAATGAAGGCCGGGCCAAGGAAAGGTAAAATCCGTTTTAACCCTTTTACATCCCCTCGGAGCACGGCTTGTGCGCTCGTTGTATTATGGGACGTGCGGCCTGGCATTTTTTGGCTCATCGTTTTTTCACTCATTAGATGTTTCCCCCTTCTTTAACTTTAATCCCGAAACAAAAAAGTTTCCTTAGGGAAAACTTTATCTGTTACTATTGTATTCAATGTTTGCGAAAAAGTAAACCTTTTGCATGCATTTTCCCCTGTATTTTTTGTGGAAAACATGCTTTTTGATCATTATGCTCGATTTATGTGCGGTTATGGCTTCTGCTCCGGGAGAGAAAGCAGGAGGGGAGAAAAATGCATCCTTTTCTTGAAAACTGTGGTATATATTAGGTATAGGGAAAACTGTTTTCACATCATGGAAACGCTAATAAAAAAAGGGGGGAATTGATTGAACGAGGCATTCATTATCGAAAAGTTAAAAAAGCGGGAACCGTCCGTTTTTGGGATGGACCGTTTGTCCCAGTTTGCGGTCCTGTTGCCGCTCGTTCAAAAAGGCGATGGCCTTCACGTTTTATTTGAAGTCCGGTCCCGGCAGTTAAGAAAACAGCCGGGGGAAATTTGTTTTCCGGGCGGCAAAATTGAGACGACGGATAAAAACCCGATGGAAGCCGCGATTCGGGAAACAACCGAGGAATTGGGCATTGACGCGTCTGTCATCCGGGACGTGTTCCCGCTTGACTATGTCGTTTCATCATACGGAAGGCGTGCGATCTTTCCGTTTGCAGGTTTTTTGTCGGATGCGCCTTTTCATCCGAATCCGGGCGAAGTGGAAGAAGTCTTTACGGTCCCGCTTTCACATTTCGCCAAAATAGCACCGGAATGTTACCGGATCGAATTTAAGGTGGAGCCTGACCAGGATTTTCCTTTCCACTTAATTCAGGGCGGCAAATCATATAAATGGAATAGCCAGCAAATGGACGAGTATTTTTATTACTACGGGGAGTATGTCATTTGGGGATTAACCGCCGGTATTTTGAAAAATTTTATGGATATTTTGGGTGCAGACAAGGCTTGAACGGTGCCCGCGGCGGCTGTCCTGCTGCTCTTTTGGAAACCGGAAATGCCGACAGGATCCGGAAGCCGGGCGCCTGAATACCGGGTGTTTCCTACATGCCTGGTGTGTAAGGCATAAAAAGCTGTTCAATTGCGGGAAATTATTATAAAATGTTGTTTATAATACAAAGCTTCCGTTGCGGAAACGGAGGGCATTTTTACAATCGAGGGAAAATGAGCGATGATACAACATGGTCTGGTCAGAGATGCCACAGAAGAAGATCTGCAGGAGATCCTGGACATTTATAATGCCTGCATTGGCAACGGGATTATAACGGCTGACACGGTTCCGGTCACCGTAGAAGAAAGGCTGCCGTGGTTTAAAGCCCATCAGCCGGAAAGCCGGCCGCTTTGGGTGTTGGAAGCAGACGGGGAGATTGCTGCCTGGATCAGTTTAAGCGATTTTTACGGAAGGCCTGCTTACCAGCCTACAGCCGAGGTAAGCATTTATGTCAGCGAAAAATGGAGAGGAAAAGGGGTCGGGAAGTACCTGCTCAGGAAAATGTTGGAAGCCTGCCCGAAGCTTGGGGTGGAAACACTGCTCGGCTTTATTTTCAGCGAAAACAAGGCCAGTTTAAAGTTATTTGCATCCTTCGGGTTTGAAACCTGGGGGCATTTGAAAGAAGTGGCTGTGCTTGACGGGCGCATGCACGATTTAATGATCACCGGCAAAAAAATTTAAAGGATTTTGAAAGGCTTAAGGAGCTATAAAGTTATGAAAATAGAATTATGGTCGGATTTTTCATCGGCGGATTCTTATCTTGCCTTTGTTAGGCTTGGCGAGGCACTGGAACAATTTGGCCACAGGGAAAGCATTCAACTGGAATTTCGCAGTTTCATGAAAAATCCCGAAAAAGAAGTACATATTGAAGGGAGCCATAAACTGCTGCACTTTGCAAAACAACACGGGAAGCAGTCGTTTATTGCCAAGGCCCTGTTTGAAACGTATGCCAGGCAGCCCTCACCAGGCAAAGGAGATTTATTACAGGCTGCCCAAATGGCCGGGCTGGATAAAGGCAAGGCTGAACAGGCCATTGTAACGGATGTTTACTTGGAGCATATCAAAAAAGACCAGGCAGAGGCAGATCTGTTGGGTGCGGATTTTGCCCCCTTTATGGTCATCAACCGGAAATATGCGATTTCGGGAGCCCGCCCGGTCGATTTCATTGTCCGGTCCATGCATGAAGCATGGCGGGAAGAAATCTATGTGGCGGCCATATAAACATGAAAAAAGCGCCCGGTCCGGGGCGCTTTTTTCCGATCTTGTGTTGCGGCGGCTAAGGCTTGCACTCCACATTGTGCATTCCAAAAAGGTTGCCTTGCCGGCTTACGCAATTCAGCTCATCGCTATATCAATATAGCATGATTTTAAACGAAAAACAAGCGTTTCAGCGAATTTCCGTTTATTGCCACACCCAAAAAAGGCCGGTAATTATCCCGGCCTTTTTAGTATCCTCACCAGCGATGCGCTTTTGCATTGCTCCTCAAGATGATGGTGTTTTGTGTGACTTCCGTCTCGCCATTGACCTGGGAATTTGTATGTTTCCGCCGCGTCCAGTTGTGATGGAACAACCCCGAATGCGGATCCAGCTGGTCTTTGTAGCTCATACGATCACCTCTTGGAAGGATTTGGATACCGCTGATATTCATACCGAATATCAATTCTAGCTTGTGCAGAAAGGGCAAAATTACACATCCTGCGTGTTTCCGGTTGGCCATTTTATTGTGGATGGAAACAATAAGCGGGTTTGTAAATACAAATACACAAAGACACAATGTGCTAAAGACACATAAATCTTGGTATTTTTTTCCGCAATCACCCCATAATCAGAATGCGCCTATTGTATATTGTGCTAATAACAAAATAGTCAAGGGCGCTGCCACGCGCAAACCGTAAACATGTTGCACTTAGATAGTCAAATTACACTATGTGCTGATAACACAACAAATAAAAAAACAAGCCATTAAGGAAAAAGAACGAACCGGAAGAAATTCCGGCATCCCGGTATTGAAGCGGGGGGAGGCCAAGCGGCAGAAACGGGCAAAAAAATCGAGCTTGATTAGGCTTTCTAAATAATCATCCAACAAATGCAGACATAATATATAAAAAACAACCGTCCAGGAAAAGAAACGGCCGGCAAATGGCAGCATCGCCGTTTGCCAAACCAGGGCTTTTCCCGCTTGAATGCATCTGCAGAAAGCAAAGATCTTCATGAAAGCGCTTTAAAACAGGGGAGTTATGTTGGAATGGTTATAAAAGGATCAGCGTCTTGCCAACACTAATGGTATGGATCAACTTTTTGGAGGTGAAGAATGATGAACATCGAGAAAGCTGTTGAGGTCATTGACCGGATGCGCCTGCCAAACGGTGCTTATACCGCCAGTTTGTCTTCCGACTACCATTATGTTTGGATCAGAGATGTCGTATATACCGTTCTGCCCTTTTTAGCCACGCCGTCCCCGTACTATGAAAAAGCATACCACGCATTGCTTGATCTGTTTATCCGTTATGAGTGGAAAATTGACATTCATACGAAGAAAAGGCCTCGGTATTTATACGAATATATCCACGCCCGCTATTCCACTGACCTCAAGGAACTCCCGCAAGAATGGGGCCATGCCCAAAATGATGCTATTGGGGCTTTTCTTTGGGGAGTAGGGGAAGGCATCCACCACGGCCAGAAAATCATCCGCAGCCAAAAAGATTTGGAGATTATCCAAAAACTGGTTGACTATCTCGAGTGCCTGGAGTATTGGCAGGCCGAAGATAACGGCATGTGGGAAGAGAATATGGAGGTGCATGCTTCAAGTGTCGGGGCATGCGTTGCCGGCTTAAAAGCAGTCAGGATGCTCGTGCATGTGAAGGATGGGCTGATTGAAAAAGGAGAAGAAACACTTTATAAACTGCTGCCGCGGGAGAGCGCAGGCAAACCGACCGACCTTGCCTTACTGTCGCTCATTTACCCTTACCGGATTGTCAGCCGCGGCATGGCGCTTCAAATACTGGAAAATGTCACCACTACGCTTGAACGGAAATATGGCGTGATCCGCTATGTCAACGACCAATACTATAACGAAGGCGCAGAAGCCGAATGGTGCTTTGGTTTTCCGTGGCTTGGTTTATGTTTCTATGAACTGGGTATGTATGATAAGGCAAATGGATATGTGGAAAAAACCAAGCGCATCATTACGGAAAATTGGGAAATCCCGGAACTTTATATCGGCGGCAAGTACGTGCCAAATGGAAATAAGCCGCTTGCCTGGTCTGTTTCTTTGGCATACCAGTTTTTCAAAACAATGGACGTCCGTTAAACAATTGAACAGTCAATTTTAAGCTGTTTTAAATCAGCAGCCCGCATATTCATTGCATGTCAAACCAATGCGGCACATTTAAAACAGCTTTTTTCTATTGGTAAACGGAATGGCGGATTTGAAAATAAAATCATTTTGTTTCCATTTTGACAAAATTAGACGGCCTTTTTTTGCAGGATTCGTAAAATTCATAACGAATAGTAAAAGTATGCTGAAATAGCGGAGGTGCGACATTGGATAATTCAGTAAAAAATTCGCAACAAGTCCTGCCCACTGATTTCGAGCTTTATTTATTCCACGAAGGCACCCTTTACGAGAGCTATACTTTGTTCGGGGCACATGCCATGGAGTATGAAGGAAAAAAGGGCGTGCGGTTTGCAGTTTGGGCGCCGAATGCGCAAGCCGTTGCCGTAGCCGGCGATTTTAACGGCTGGGATGGCAGCAAACACCAAATGAAACGGCTCAAAGATTCAGGCATCTGGGTATTATTTATTCCGGATCTCGCGCCTGGTGAACTGTATAAATATGAAATTGCAGGGCCTTCAGGCAATACTTTTTTTAAAGCGGATCCATATGCGTTCTATTCGGAAGTACGCCCGAAAACGGCATCTGTCATTTATGATCCCGGCATGTATCAGTGGCATGATAGAAAGTGGATGAGCCATAAAGCAAAATCCGACCCATACCACGAGCCGATGCTGATTTATGAAATGCATTTCGGTTCATGGAAGAAAAAAGCCAATGGTGATTTTTACACCTACCGTGAAATGGCAGACGAACTGGTCCCATACGTTGCCGGCCATGGCTATACGCATATCGAGCTTATGCCGATGATGGAACATCCGTTTGACCGGTCATGGGGCTACCAGATTACCGGTTTCTATGCACCGACGAGCCGGTACGGGAAGCCGGAAGATTTCATGTATTTTATCGACAAATGCCATCAGAACGGCCTTGGGGTAATTTTAGACTGGGTTCCCGTCCATTTCTGCAAAGACGCCCACGGCCTTGGCCGGTTTGACGGAACACCGCTGTTCGAGCCTGCAGATCCTGACATGGCGGAACGGCCGATTTGGGGTACATACAATTTTGACTTTCAGAAACCTGAAATTTTCAGTTTTCTTATTTCCAATGCCCTTTTTTGGATGGACGTTTATCATATTGACGGCTTCCGGGTTGATGCAGTTTCTTCTCTTATTTATTTGAACCATGACAGGGGAGACGAAAAGAAATTGGCAAACCAATATGGCGGTGACGTCAATTTGGAAGCTGTCGAGTTTATCAAAAAGCTGAATGAAGCCGTTTTTAAAAAGTTTCCGCATGCCTTAATGATTGCAGAAGAAGCAACATCGTGGCCGCTCGTGACAGCGCCGGTTTACGCGGGCGGGCTCGGCTTTAATTATAAATGGAACATGGGCTGGGTGCATGATGTGCTCACCTATATGCAGACACCGGAGGAAAAAAGGCCTGATGCCCACGATCTCCTCACCTTTTCCATGCACTATGCTTTTTCGGAAAACTATGTACTTCCTTTTTCGCATGATGAACTGGTTTACGGAAAAAAATCGCTGCTCAATAAAATGCCCGGGGATTTTCCACAAAAATTTGCAAATTTACGCCTTCTTTATGCTTATTTTATGACCCATCCGGGTAAAAAATTAGTATTCATGGGAAGCGAATTCGGACAGTTTGACGAGTGGAAAGACCTGACGCAGCTGGATTGGATGCTGCTGGATTTTGAAACGCACCGGACCTTCTTTCAGTTTACAAAAGCCATGAACACATTCTATCAAAACACAAGAAGCTTGTGGCGGCAGGACCATGACCCTGAAGGCTTTGAATGGATTGATCCGAATAATCGCAGGCAGAGCATCATAATTTTTATGAGAAGAGGAAAGCGGAAAGGGGATTATTGCATCGTCCTCTGCAATTTTTCAAAAAACAAATATGACAAATTCAGAATTGGCGTGCCTTCATTCGGAAAATATATTGAAATTTTCAATACGGATGATGAACAGTTCGGCGGCAGCGGTTTGTTGAACAAAAAAGCAATCCAAGTGGATAAGGAGCCTTTTCATAACCAGCCATACAGTATGGAAATCAGCATTCCCCCACTCAGTGCATTGATCTTTAAAAAGCAATCAACAAAACGGCAAAGGGGTGGTAAAAAATAATGGCAGAAAAGAAATGGATGGCAATGCTCTTAGCAGGCGGACAGGGAACAAGGCTCGGGGATTTGACATCCCAGCTGGCAAAACCGGCAGTGCCTTTTGGCGGCAAGTACAGAATTATTGATTTCTCGCTAAGCAACTGCATGCACTCGGGCATTGATACCGTCGGCGTGCTGACGCAATATGAACCCCATCTCTTAAATTCGTATGTCGGAAACGGGAAAGCGTGGGACCTGGATAAAAATTTCGGCGGTACAACCGTACTGCCGCCGTATGTAGGGAAAGACGGCGGCGAATGGTATAAGGGGACGGCCAATGCGGTTTACCAAAATATCCAGTATATTGACCACTACAATCCGGAATATGTTGTGATTCTTTCAGGCGATCATATTTATAAAATGGATTACCGGAAACTGTTAAAATCGCATGTGGAAGCAGGGGCGCAGGCGAGCATTGCCGTCATTGAAGTCCCGTGGCAGGAAGCAGGGCGCTTCGGCATTATGGTAACAAACGCGGAAGGAAGCATTGTTGAATTTGAAGAAAAACCGAAATTTCCAAAGAGCAATCTTGCCTCCATGGGCGTATATCTGTTTAATTGGAAGCTTTTGCGCGAATATTTAATACAGGACGAGAAAAACAGCGCTTCCTCGCATGACTTCGGGAAAGACATTATTCCGAAAATGCTGAAGGATAAAAAGAAAATGTATGCTTACAAATTCCAAGGTTATTGGAAAGATGTCGGCACGGTCCAAAGCTTCTGGGAAGCACATATGGACCTGCTGGAAGAAAAACCGGCATTTGATCTGGATGACCCGGACTGGCGCATTTTCACCGGAGATGCGAACCATCCTCCGCAATACATTGCGCCCCAATCCAATATTAAAAACGCGCTCATCAACGAAGGCAGCTGGATTTATGGGGATGTTTTCCATTCCGTCATCTCGGATCATGTCTATATTGGCAAAAACAGCACAATCCGGGATTCCGTCATCATGCCGAGTGTCACGATCGGCAGCAATGTGACGATCGAACGCGCCATTATTGCGAGCGGCACCGTCATTGAAAACGGCAAAAAAATCACGCCTTCAAAGCCAAATGATATTCAGTTGTACAGCTGTCCACAAAACGGCGAAGAAGCGGAAATAAAAGAAGTTTTATAAAAGGGACGGGTGACACATGACGAACGTATTAGGAGTTATCAATTTGATCAACGAAAAGCCGATTTTAAAGGAGCTAACGGAACACCGCTGCCTTGCTTCCGTTCCGTTCGGCGCCAGATACCGCTTCATTGATTTTGCGCTTTCCAATCTCATTCATGCTGAAATTACCCAGGTTGCCGTTTTTACGAAAGACAACGGCAGATCGATCATAGACCATATTGGTTCAGGAAAGGAATGGGATTTGGACCGGTACAACGGCGGGCTGTTTATTCTGCCGCCGGTTGCCGATGATGCAAAATTGAAGGGGGATATCCAGGGCTTTTATGATCATCGCGAATTCTTTGAACGCGCCTCGGCAGACCTTGTCATCATCTCGCCGGGAAGCAACGTCAGCAAACTCGATATTTGCGAGCTGGTCGCATTCCATGAGAAAAGCCAGGCAGATATCACGGTTGTATACAGGAAATATGACGGGGAGCCGATCCAAAAACCGAACTATCATCAAGTGGTGGTAGATAAAGAGGACAACGTGCGGGACATCGAATTGTTTACCACTCCGCAAAAGGGCGACTTCGTCTGCCTAGAAACCTATGTGCTGTCAAAACTGTTGCTGATGGATCTCAT
This sequence comes from Heyndrickxia coagulans DSM 1 = ATCC 7050, assembly GCF_000290615.1. GTDB lineage: Bacteria > Bacillota > Bacilli > Bacillales > Bacillaceae_C > Weizmannia > Weizmannia coagulans. The sequence goes on along the minus strand of NZ_ALAS01000211.1, from coordinate 2,117 downwards.
CCAAACCTGTTCTGAAAACGGAGAATATGACTTTTTGCGGGATGCGATCAAAGCGAATGTCCATAAATTTAAAATTAAGGGGTATCACCACCGCGGCAATATGATCTTTATCCACTCCATGGACAGTTACCACGCGGCAAACATGGCCATGCTCGACCCGGATACGATCCGCGCTTTCTTTTACAGCGACTGGGAAATTCTGACCAAGATCAAACATGAGCCGCCGGCAAAATACGGACAAACAGCGGACGTAAAAAATTCATTTATTGCAAACGGCTGTTTAATTGAAGGGACAGTGGAAAACAGTATTATTTTCCGCGGCGTGAAAATCAAAAAAGGGGCAGTCGTGAAAAACAGCATCATCATGCAAAAAACAGAAGTGGAAGAAGATGCGGTATTGGAAAATGTCATCGCAGACAAGCAGGTGGTCGTTACCCAGCATAAGGTGGTTGTCGGGACTCCGTCGCATCCAAAAGTATTATGCAAAAAAGAGATCATTTGATGGAGGGGACAAGATGAACGTATTATTCGCTGCTTCAGAATGCGCGCCATTTATTAAAACAGGGGGGCTGGGCGATGTTATCCAGGCATTGCCCAAAGCTTTGAAAAAAGCGGGGATCCATCCGGCAGTCATCCTGCCGAAATATGAAGATTTAAAACCCGAAGTAAAAGCGCGCCTCTCCTTTATGGGAAGCCTGACCGTGCCGGTTGGGTGGCGGAAGCAGTATTGCGGGATTGAAACATTGGAGGAAGGGGGGATCCGCTATTATTTTTTGGACAACGAGTATTATTTTAAACGGCACGGGAGTTACGGCTATTTCGATGATGGCGAACGGTTCTCCTTTTTTTCGCGTGCAGTGCTTGAAGCTCTTCCTTATTTGAACGAGAAACCGGATGTCATCCATTGCCATGACTGGCAAACCGGGCCGATTCCCGTGCTGTTAAAAGCACATTTTTCCAGCCATCCTTTCTACCAGGGCATCAAAACGATGTTTACGATTCATAATTTGCGCTACCAGGGCGTATTTCCAAAAAGTGTTCTTTCTGATCTTCTCGATTTAAGCGAATTGTATTTCCATGTGGATGGCCTTGAGTTTTACGGGAATGTCAGCTACTTAAAGGCGGGGATTGCTTATGCAGATGCCATTACAACCGTCAGCCCGACATACGCCCGGGAAATCCAGACGCCGTATTACGGGGAAAATCTTGACGGCTTTTTGCGGATGAAAAGCAACCGTTTCGAAGGCATTGTCAACGGGATTGATACGGATGCTTATAATCCCAAAACAGACGACGCGCTGTTTTTTACATATGAGGACTATCCGGGAAAATTAAAGAATAAAAAAGCCTTGCAGGAAGCTTTCCATTTGCAGCCGGATTCCGGCATTCCCGTTATATCGATGGTGACAAGGCTGGTGGAACAAAAAGGCATCGATCTGGTGCTACATGTAATACATGAGATGTTAAGTTTAAATGTCCAGTTTGTCCTTCTTGGCACAGGCGAGCATCAGTACGAGGAAGCATTCCGGCATCTTGAAAACCAGTATCCGGGCCGGGTATCCGTACATATTTATTTCGATGAAGCCCTTTCACATAAAATTTATGCGGGCAGTGACTTATTTTTAATGCCATCCAAATTTGAACCGTGCGGCATCGGGCAACTGATCGCCATGCGGTATGGCACATTGCCGCTTGTGCGTGAAACCGGCGGGCTGAAAGATACCGTAAAGCCATACAATGAATTCACAGGCGAAGGCAACGGTTTTTCGTTCGCAAACTATAACGCGCACGATATGCTTTACACAGTTGAAAGGGCCGTTTGGTTTTTCCGCTACCAGCCGAAAACATGGCAGTCGTTGTCTGAACGGGTGATGGGGCTTGATTTCAGCTGGGAGAATTCTGCAAAAGCATATATCCGGCTGTATGAAGGGATATGGCCGTAAAGAATAGGGAGCACTTATACAGAGTGGAAAAAGGCGCCTGCTTCGTACCGGCGCCTTTTTACTGATGCCCACGTTTGTTTCGCCGGCTGATGGCTTTTAAAATCGATAACTTGTCTTGGAGCGTTAACATATTCCAACTTCCGACTTTGATTTTCACTTTTCCCACCCCCCCCC
>NZ_ALAS01000210.1 GCF_000290615.1 Heyndrickxia coagulans DSM 1 = ATCC 7050 | reverse complement strand
GTGAAGCACGGTAGCCGAAAGTGTACAAAAAGAGTGTCTTGGAATACCCGATATTTAAACCTTGTCGAGAAAAACTTGACACATACTATTGATTATTTTGTTTATGTAATTGAGTTCTTCTAAATTACAATAATATTTATGTCCATCTTCAATAGTAATTTGTACCGGATAATGTTCGATTGATTTATCTACTTTTACTTGAAAATGTCCGTTAACTCCTGAAACTACAATATCACAAATATCCTCCACATAAAAATTTCTTAATACCATTATCAAATCCCTCTTACTAAGTAAGAATTCTTCGATAACACCATCCTCATAAAGTTCCAATAGAACAAGATTACTCGTTGCATATGTAATTACTACCCTAGTAGAACTATTATAAAAATCATTAATTTCAACTAATTCTTCTATACTTAATTTATTCAATTTCTTCACCTCCCTCTATAGATAACTTCAACATAAAATCCATGATTACTGCTTTTAAGAACAAGATTTTTAACCGTTAATTAAAAAAGACAAGGATTTCACTCCTCGTCTTAGTCCAAATAAACAGGGTTTAATTTTCCAACCACCTTTAAACACTCCAAGATCGCATAATCATCCAAAATATACTCTCTTAAGATAGCAACTATATTTCGCTTTAGATTTTCAAACGTTTCAAAAACATTATCTCTAATCTCTGTATTGAAAACTTCAGAAATAGAGTGTAGCCGTCAAGTAAAATTGAACACTTTTTGCTAATTAATTTTGAACACTTTTTTCATAAAAATGGATGATCGATGTTTCATGCGATAGCTGTCATCGTTCCTAAAATGGGTGACTTCTGCTCGGTGTAATAATCTGTCCAAAATAGCTGTCGTAATACCTGGATCCCCCAATAGTTCACCCCATTCATTTGGGCCCTTATTAGAAGTTAGAATGACAGAAGCATTGTCATACAAGTCGTTAATTAAATGGAAAAACAAATTTGCCTCCCGTGAATCCATGGCCATGAACATCAAGTCATCAATGATGACCAGGTTTGAATCCCGGATGCGCTTCATTCTTGTTTGCGATTTTCGGGTAACATCTTCCGTCTTCAATGTTTGGATAAGCTGCCCCATGGAGATAAAAGAAACTTTGTAGCCCTGATGAATTGCCTCTATTGTTTAGTGCAAAATGAAAGTACAGAGTTCTGCAACAAAAAAGTGCAGAGCTTCATGGCATAAAAAAAGGCTTGCCAGCTCCTAAAATTCCCTCTACTGTTAAGGTTGTGAAGAACAAAACAGTGGAGGTAAAGAAAGGATGCTAGCAATGCCTGAAATTCATCATATCAAACATTTGCGTGAAAAGAAAGGGTTATCGCTTTCCGTATGTGTCAAGTTTTTCTCGACAAGGTTTAAATATCGGGTATTCCAAGACACTCTTTTTGTACACTTTCGGCTACCGTGCTTTACTTG
>NZ_ALAS01000209.1 GCF_000290615.1 Heyndrickxia coagulans DSM 1 = ATCC 7050 | reverse complement strand
GTCTTTTTTCTTTAGTGGAATAAATCAACGACCTTTAATTGTCTGACTGCTTACAGTTTCAGGGGATATAGCATTTTGGCAAGGGCTCTGGGAAATCTACCTATTAACGGCGTTTGTTATATTTTCGTCACGGATTCAGGTTTATGTAGAATACTGGATCCATTGCCTTGTTTCCATTAAACATCAGACCAAACAAGATGGGGACGACCTGAAAGTTTTGCCCGAAACTTCGGGGACCGCACTCCAAAGATTAGGGCGATTGGTGGGCAATGCCTCCGGATGGCTGGCGCGTGTTGTCCGACCCGTTGTAAATTTTTATTTATGGGTACATACCCGTTCTGCATTCTTGTCCGGCGGGGGTTGATTTACACTCATGGTAGATAAATAGGAAAGGAGTCTATCATGAATGGATCACAAGAAAGCAGATGAAATGGCAGCCCAAAGGTTTCAACTCATTTCTCCATTATTGGCGGATGGATTGGATGCCGGAAAAGCGAAGGAATTAAAGGAACAAATTTGTAAGGCCTCCGGCCTTTCTGAAAGGACTATCAGGCGTTATTTAACGCAGTTTCGAAAAGAAGGATTTTCAGGATTGAAGCCCAAAGGAAAGCAGTCCCAAACCAAGCCTGAGGCAGTCCCGCCACATATCATAGAACAGGCCATTCTACTTAGAAGAGAGACCCCCAGCCGAAGTGTTTCACAAATCATACAGATACTTGAATGGGAAGGTCTTGCAGAACCCGGGCAAATCAAACGTTCAACCCTTCAGGAAAAGCTATCAGAGAGAGGATACAGTTCCAGGCAGATGAGGCTTTATTCGCAATCAGGAGTGGCAGCCAGAAGGTTTCAAAAAAGACATCGGAATCAGCTTTGGCAGTCTGATATCAAATATGGCCCGTATTTACCGATTGGCCCAAATGGTGGCAAGAAGCAGGTATACTTGGTCGCCATTATTGATGATGCGACGAGGTATGTTTTACACGGTGAATTTTATCCGACACTTGATTCCCGGATTGTGGAGGATGCTTTTCGACAAGCAGTGCAAAAATATGGTGCTCCCGAAGCTGTATTTTGCAATAGAAAAGTGCAGAGAAATGCAATTAAAAATGCAGAGGTTTGCCACCCATTTAATTCCTTTTCGACAATGCGTGGG
>NZ_ALAS01000208.1 GCF_000290615.1 Heyndrickxia coagulans DSM 1 = ATCC 7050 | reverse complement strand
TGTTCATTCAAGGTGTACATTTAGATGATAGAGTGTCTTCCCATTTTTTTCCACTCATTTGCCCCTTCGAGTAAAATTTTACACATACTTCAGGGAACCCGGAAAATTTTCACACATTTATGTGAATCTTTTCGCATAATATTCATTGACAGCCGGCTTATCCGCCACCACATGCAAAAAGCGGGCCCCTTAAAGGAGTCCCGCTTTTTTCGGCATATGCACGCCGCTTTTTTCAATGCGGCGGACAGCTTCCATGAGCCTTTCTTCATCCTGTACAAGCGCGATTCTGACATATCCTTCGCCGTGGGGGCCAAAGGCGTTGCCGGGCGTGACCACAACGCCGGCTTTGTCCATCAGTTCATATGTAAAAGCGAGGGACTTTTTGCCTTCGGGGATTTTGGCCCACAAAAACATCGTGGCATCAGACGGGCGGATTTCCCAGCCGATCCGGGATAATCCGGAAACAAACAAATCCCTTCTTTTCTCATACAGCGCAGCATTCCGGCGTGCGAATTCCCTGCCGTTTGCCAAAGCAGCGGCAGCCGCCCTTTGGACCGGTTCAAAAATGCCGTAATCCATATGCGATTTCATTTGGGCAAACAGCCGGATCACTTCCCGGTTCCCTGCCAGAAAACCGATCCGTGCCCCAGCCAAGTTAAAGCTTTTCGATAAGGAATTAAATTCAACCCCCACATCTTTTGCCCCGGCGACGGACAGGAAACTGACCGGCTTTTTCCCGTTAAAGACGAGTTCGCAATAGGCAAAATCGTGGACGACCACGAGATCATATTGTTTTGCGAACCGGACGACCTCTTCAAAAAATTTTTTCTCAGCAAGCACCGGAATCGGGTTGCCCGGAAAATTCAGCATCATCATTTTCGCTTTTTTCGCGACCTCTTCCGGAATTTTTGACAAATCCGGCATAAAACCGTTCTCTTCCAGAAGCGGCATCGGGTAAGGCACGGCTTCCGCCAGTTTCACCCCTGATTCATAGGCTGTATAACCGGGATCCGGAACAAGAATGATATCACCGGGGTTGCAAAATACGAGCGGAAGATGGATAATGCCGTCCTGGGAACCCGCAAGCTGAATGATCTCGTGTTCAGGATCCAGTTTCACCCCGAACTGTTCGTAATAACGGGCCGCCGCCTGGTAGAAAGCCCCGATCCCGGAAATCGTATACCCATATTGGCGCGGGTCGGCTGCATTTTGGGCCATTTCTTCCATTACAAAAGCAGGCGGCGCCTGATCCGGGCTCCCGATGCTTAAGTCAATCATCCGGCTGCCTTCTTTTATTTTTTTCTTTTTGTACGCCAAAAGCTCATTGAAAATCAACGTCGGTAACTGGTTCATGCGTCTTGCAGTGTCAACCAAAAGCTTCTCCTCCCAATTTCCCGGCCTCAAGGCTTTGTGTGCCTGTTCCAGGATGCATCAGCATAAAATGCGTTTATAATCATTTATTATACCACAATTTCCGGCATCCCGGGAGCTGTTATCATACAGTTACAGGTTGGAAGCGAAGGATCCGGCCCGGTTAAAAAGCCGGGCGATTGTTTAAGAACGCCCGCTTCTTGTGCTTTTGATCCCGCAGCCACGCTTGCATGTATCAAAGAGCCGCTTGTTCAATCCGGTGTGCGGAGTTGTTTTTCCGCCATCTGAAGCTGTGCCGCCACTTGTGCATGGCCTGTTCCCCCGGCGCTGTTCCGCATTTTGACAACATGTTCCGGTTTCAGCACTTCAAAAATATCGGCTTCAAAAAGCGAGCTGAACGACTGATATTCATCCAGTGTCAGGTCAAGCAAATACTTGCCGTGCTGAATGCCATAAAGGACAATCTGCCCGATCACCGCATGCGCCTCACGGAACGGCAGCCCTTTTTTTGCCAAATAATCGGCAATATCGGTTGCATTCGCGTAATCGTTCGAGACAGCCCGGAACATCTTCTCCCGGTTCACTTTCATCGTTTCAATCATCGGCGCAAGCAGCTTAAGCGCCCCTTGAAGCGTATCAGCCGTATCAAAAATGCCTTCTTTATCTTCCTGCATGTCTTTATTATAGGCAAGCGGCAACCCTTTCAGGACGGTCAACAGCCCGATGAGGTTCCCGAACACCCTTCCCGTTTTCCCGCGCAAAAGTTCGGGGACATCCGGATTTTTCTTTTGCGGCATAATGCTTGACCCCGTGCAAAAAGAATCATCCAGCTCGATAAACTGGAATTCCTGGCTCGACCATAGCACCAGTTCTTCCGACAAACGGGAAATATGCGTCATCAGAATGGCGGCATTTGCCAAAAATTCAAGCACAAAGTCGCGGTCGCTGACAGCATCCAGGCTGTTCGGATAAATGCGGGAAAATCCGAGCAGTTCGCGCGTCCGTTCCCTGTCAATCGGAAAAGTCGTCCCGGCAAGCGCCCCGGCACCGAGCGGCAGCCAGTCCGTCCGCTTTAAGCTGTCTGAAAATCTCTCTTTATCACGTTCCAGCATCCAAAAATAAGCGAGAAGATGGTGGGCAAACAACACCGGCTGCGCCCGTTGCAGATGGGTGTAACCGGGCATCATCGTTTCTTTGTTTTCTTTTGCTTTCGTCACGATGGCTTCCTGGACGAGCGCAATCAGGCGGATCATTTCTTTTGTCGTTTTCCGGACATACAGGTGCATATCGGTCGCAACCTGGTCATTCCGGCTCCGCCCTGTATGCAGCTTCCCGCCGGCAGGGCCGATTTCATCCATCAGCATTTTTTCGATATTCATATGGATATCTTCATTCTCAACTGTAAATGCTGCTTCCCCGTTTTTAATTTTTTCGGCAATTTTCCGAAGCCCTGCTTTGATCTGTTCCACATCGTTCTCAGGCAAAATGCCGCATTCGCCAAGCATTTGGACATGGGCAAGGCTCCCTTCAATATCTTCAAAAGCAAGCCTTTGGTCATATCCGATCGAAGCTGTATAGGTTTCAACAAGCTGATTCGTTTCCTTTGTAAAACGTCCGCCCCAAAGCTTTGACAATGTCATTTCCTCCTGCTGCAATAGAATTAAAAAATGAAGGCTGCACGGCAAACCGCCACAGCCTTCCGGATATTTTACCGTTTTCTCCCGGCCCGGTAAACAGGTGAAAAATACCTGAACGGGCCGGTTCCAACCTTGAAATTTGCCGTGCTTATGATTTAACATCAGAAACAACGGCCAAATGGCTTATTGATTTAACACTTTCCCGTTTTCCTGGATTTCGGCAAATACTTTTGTCGGCAGCCCCCACAGTTTGATGAAGCCGACTGCAGCATTATGGTCAAACGAATCGCCTTTCAAATAGGTCGCCAGTTCTTCATTATACAGGCTGTATGGGGATTTTCTTGCCACTACCGTGTGGGTGCCTTTAAACAGTTTCACGCGGACCGTGCCGGTGACCGTTTTCTGTGTTTCCTCGACAAACGCATCGAGCGCGGCCTTTAACGGCGAATACCAGAGCCCTTCATAAATGATTTTGGTCAACTGCTGTTCCACCGTTGTTTTAAATTGTGTCACTTCACGTGGCAGCGTTAAAAATTCCAGTTCTTTATGGGCATTGATCAGCACGACTGCAGCAGGGTTTTCGTATACTTCGCGCGATTTGATCCCGACAAGGCGGTTTTCAATATGGTCGATTCTGCCGATGCCATGTTTGCCGGCTGTCAGGTTCAGCTCTTCGATCATTTGGACGAGGCCCATCGCTTTGCCGTTTAAGGCAACCGGGACGCCTTTTTCAAACGTAATTTCAATATATTCTGGCTCATCCGGCGTCATTTCGATCGGCGCAGTCCAGTCGAATGCTGCTTCCGGCGCTTCGTTCCAAGGATTTTCAAGGACGCCGGCTTCGCACGCTCTTCCCCATATATTGGCATCAATCGAAAACGGATTATCTAAGTCTACCGGAATCGGAATATTGTTTTTCTCCGCATATGCAATTTCTTCATCGCGGGTCATGCCCCATTCACGGACAGGCGCAACGACTTTCAGGTTCGGGTTCAGCGCCTGAACGGACACTTCAAAACGGACCTGGTCGTTCCCTTTTCCGGTACAGCCGTGCGCCACGGCAACGGCGCCTTCCTGTTCCGCGACATCTACCAAAAGCTTTGAAATAAGCGGGCGGCTGATCGCAGAAGACAGCGGATATTTTCCTTCATAGAGCGCATTTGCCTTTAATGCCGGCAATATATAATCTTTTGCAAGCATTTCTTTCCCGTCTATGATCACAGCTTTGATTGCACCGACATTCAGCGCTTTCTGGCGGATTGCATTTAAATCTTTGCCTTCGCCGACGTCAATGCCAAGCGCAATAACATCATAGCCGTATTTTTCCTGAATCCATTTAATCGATACGGATGTATCCAAACCGCCTGAGTAGGCCAATACAATTTTTTCCTTTGCCATTTCTCTCTCCCTGCCTCTTTGTATAATTAATATTGAAGTTGAATTTTTATACACCCATTATATCGGATTCATTAAAAATTTTCCAGTAGTTTTTTTAAAATGGCTTTATGGGCATGGAGCCGGTTCTCCGCCTCGTCAAAAACCGCGGAATGCGGGCCGTCAATGACCGCCTCCGTGACTTCTTCGCCGCGGTGGGCGGGCAGGCAATGGAGGAAAAGAAAATCTTTTTTTGCCAGTTTGCATAATGATTCATTTACCTGATAATCTTGTAAATCTTCGAGCCGTTTCTTCGTTTCGTCTTCCTGCCCCATGCTCGCCCACACATCGGTGATGACCACATCGGCATTCCGGATCATTTCTTCCGGGTTTTGGCCCATTTCAATACAGACCCCTTTTTTGGCCGCTTCTTTTTGAGCCCCGGCAAGAATGCCGGCATTCGGCAAATAGCCTTCCGGGGCAGCGACGGACATATGCATACCCGCCTTTGCCGCCCCCTCGAGCAATGAGTGGCACATATTGTTATTGCCGTCCCCGAGGTAGCAGATTTTGAGCCCGGCCAGTTGTCCTTTATATTCCTGAATGGTCAGCAAATCGGCCAAAACCTGGGTCGGATGGTGCAGATCGGTCAGCCCGTTGATCACAGGGACATCTGCGTGGCGCGCAAAAGATTCGATGGTTTCGTGCGCGAATGTGCGGATCATCAGGCAGTCGACATAACGCGACAACACTTTTGCCGTGTCATGGATCGTCTCACCGCGCCCGAGCTGAATATCCCTTGAACTGAGGAAAAGAGCGTGGCCGCCGAGCTGGAGCATGCCGGCTTCAAATGAAACCCGGGTGCGCGTGGATGATTTTTCAAAAATCATACCGAGCACTTTCCCTTTTAAGTACGGGGTCTCCTTCCCTTCTTTATGCGCTTTTTTTAAAGCGGCCGCTTCCTGGAGCAGATCGTTCAGCTCCTCTTCCTGCAGCGCGCCGATTGTTAAAAAATCTTTCTTTTTCGTACGGGCCAATGTCGCCATCTGTATCTTCCTTTCTGCTAAACTTCTGCTTTTATACGGTTAAAATCGTGAAGCGGGGCCACTTTTGGCGTTGTCCCTGTGGCATAGCGGGTAATGGCTTCCAATGTATCCAGACAGGTAAACAGCGGAATATGGAAACGCATCGCTGCTTCACGCAGCTTGCTGCCGCCCCTTCTTTGGTCCCGCCCTTTTGTCGGGATGACCACCGCAGCGGTCACGGGTTGCTGTTCGAAAAAGGCGGGGGCATCCTTAAAGGTCACTGTTTCCGCCGCCACGCCGTTTTTCGCCAGGAACCGGGCCGTATGTTCCGTTGCGGCAATCCGGTAGCCTCTGTCCGCCAGTGTTTTCAATACCGGGAGCGCGGCTGCTTTTTCGCGGTCCGTCACCGAGCAAAATACAAATTGTTCTTCAAGCGGCGGCTCAAACACCGGGTCATGGACGGACAGAAGCGTTTTTTCGAGTGCTTCCCCGAATGTCCGGGCAAGGCCAAGCACCTCGCCTGTTGATTTCATTTCAGGCCCTAAAACAGGGTCGACATCTTTCAGTTTTATATAGGAAAATACCGGTGCCTTCACGGCGACAAGTTCCGGCGGTGCAGGAAGCCCTTTTTCCGCAAGCGGTTTTCCGAGTTGTACGGCAATGGCGAGATCAATCATCGGAATGCCGGTGACTTTGCTTAAAATTGGGACGGTTCTTGAAGCACGCGGATTCACTTCCAGCACGTAAACGGTCCCTTCATAAATTAAAAACTGGATATTGGCAATGCCTTTGATTTTGCCCTTTAAACAGATTTTTTCGGCATACCGGATAAGCGTTTCCTGCACAGACGGTCCTAAGTGCCGGGGCGGATAAACGGCCATGCTGTCGCCGGAGTGGACGCCCGCTTTTTCAATATGTTCAAAAATGCCCGGGATGAGCACCTTCTCCCCGTCACAAATGCAGTCGAGTTCGCATTCCGTACCCGGCAAATACTGGTCAATCATAAGCGGCCAGCTTTTTTCGCTTGCGTACTTCAACGCACCAGCATAAGCGTTGAGTTCGTCTTCGTGGTAAAAAATGAACATTGACTGTCCGCCAATAACATAGGACGGGCGGACAAGCACCGGAAACGAAAGGTCTTTTGCTGCCCGTTTCAGTTCTTCTGCATCATAGGCGGTATGCCCTTTAATATGCGGAATGCCAAGCTCATCCAGCAGCTTGTAAAAAAGGTTGCGATCCTCAAGCTGGTCGATTTGTTCCACGTTCGTTCCAAACAGTTTCACGCCTTCCGCTTCAAGGCTCGATGCGACATTGATCGCGGTCTGGCCGCCGAATTGCGTGAAGACGCCGGCCACCTGCTCTTTTTCAATAATATGCAGCAAATCTTCCGGGCGCAGCGGGTCAAAATACAATTTATCCGCCATTGAAAAATCAGTGCTGACCGTCTCCGGATTGTTGTTTACGACAATCGTTTCATAGCCAAGTTGTTTGAGCGCCATAACGGCATGGACCGAGCAGTAATCAAATTCAATCCCCTGCCCGATGCGGATCGGGCCGGAACCGATGATCAGCACTTTCGGGCGGTTTGACACTTCCACTTCATCCCGGCCGCCCCAGGTGGAATAGTAGTACGGCGTTTGCGCCTCAAACTCGGCGGCACAGGTGTCGACAAGTTTATAAACCGGCACAAGCCCGAGTTGTTTTCTTTTTTCGCGCACCGCTTTTTCGCTGCATCCGCATAATGCCGAAAGACACTCATCACTGATGTTCATTTTTTTAGCTGCGCGCAGCAAAGCATCCGGTATGGCATCGATCGTATATTGTTTACATGTTTCTTCCATATCCACAATATTTTTTATTTTTTCAAGAAACCAGCGGTCGATTTCCGTGTATTTTTCAATGTCAGAAAGCGCCATGCCTTTGCGCATCGCTTCTGCCACCGCAAACAGGCGGATATCGGTCGCTTCCGTCAAAAGCGGGACCAAATCATCCGGCTGTTTTTCGGCAAGCGCCGGATAGAAAAGGCCTGAAAGCCCGAGTTCAAGCGAACGGATCCCTTTGTTAAGCGCCCCTTCAAATGTGCGGTCGATCGCCATCGCTTCGCCGGTCGCCTTCATTTGCGTGCCAAGTTTCCGGTCCGCTTCCGTAAATTTGTCAAACGGAAAGCGCGGAATTTTTACGACAACATAATCAAGGGCCGGTTCGAAGGAGGCAAACGTGTTGCCGGTTACCGGGTTTAAAATTTCATCCAGATGATAGCCGATTGCGCATTTCGTCGCAATGCGGGCGATCGGGTAACCGGTTGCTTTCGAAGCCAGGGCGGATGACCGGCTGACGCGCGGATTGACTTCAATAATATTGTACTGGTCGGAACACGGATCGAGCGCGAACTGGATGTTGCACCCGCCGATCACCCCGAGCGCGCGGATCACTTTTAAAGAAGCGTCCCGGAGCAGCTGGTACTGCACATCCGATAAAGTCTGCGATGGCGCGACCACAATCGAGTCGCCCGTGTGCACCCCGACGGGATCGATATTTTCCATATTGCAGACAATGATGCACGTGTCGTTTGCATCGCGCACGACTTCGTATTCAATTTCTTTCCAGCCTTTGATGCTTTTTTCAAGCAGCACCTGGTGGATCGGGCTCAGGTCAAGGCCGCGCTGCAGCACTTCCCGCAGTTCCTTGTCATTGGCCGCAAATCCCCCGCCGGAGCCGCCAAGCGTATAGGCGGGGCGGATAATGACGGGATAGCCGATTTTTTTCGCAAACGCCAGCCCGTCCTCCATATTTTCCACAATTTTTGACTGCGGGATCGGTTCCCCGATATCAAGCATCAACTGGCGGAATTTTTCGCGGTCTTCCCCCTTCTGGATCGATTCCACCGGCGTCCCGAGCAATTGTACCCCGTACTTATCGAGAATCCCCGCTTCATAGAGCTGGACGGCGAGATTCAGGCCGGTCTGCCCGCCCAATGTCCCGATAATGCCGTCCGGACGCTCTTTTTGTAAAATCTGTTCTATCGACTCCACCGTCAGGGGGTCAAAATAAATCCGGTCGGCCATTTCTTCATCTGTCATGATCGTTGCCGGATTGCTGTTGACAAGCACGACCTCAATCCCTTCTTCTTTCAAGGCGAGGCAGCTCTGCGTCCCCGCATAATCAAATTCGGCGGCCTGGCCGATGACAATCGGGCCGGAGCCGATCACAAGCACTTTTTTGATCGATTTATTGAATGGCATAAGACAAAACTCCCGCTCTTTGTTGTACTCGTTGTAAAAACTGGTCAAAAATGTATTCGGAATCACGCGGCCCCGGATGCGCTTCCGGGTGGAACTGGACGGAGAAAACCGGCAAGTCCGGATGGATGCAGCCTTCAACCGTGCCGTCATTCACATTCTTAAAGGAAAGTTCCAGTTCCGTCCCGGCAAGTGATGCTTCATCGACAACATAGCCATGGTTTTGGGCCGTCATCAACACTTTGCCTGTCTTTAAATCTTTAACCGGGTGGTTGCCGCCCCTGTGGCCGAACGGCAGCTTTTTCGTCTTTGCCCCGTAAGCGAGTGCCAATAGCTGGTGTCCGAGGCAAATGCCAAGCACCGGGTAAGCGGCGCTCACTTTTTTGATTTCCGGCAGCCACTCGGCCAGTTTAGCAGGATCCCCAGGGCCGTTTGAAATGACAATGCCGTCAGGTGCAAGTTCCGCCATTTGTTTTGCCGTAAAATCAAAGGGTACGACGGTCACTTTGCAGTTGCGGTCAAGCAAGTATTGCAGAATGGATTTTTTGTAGCCGAAATCCATCAAAGCAATGTGCAAAGGGCCGTCTCCATAGGTTTCCGGTTGTTTTATGGCAACTTCGGCTACGAAAAATTCATCACCGCCGCATGGCACTTTTTGATCGCGGGACGTTGAAACAAGGCCGCGCACAGTGCCGCGTTTGCGGATCGTTTTTACAAGCGCGCGCGTGTCCACCCCTGAAAGGCAAGGGACATCCGACTTTTCCAAAAAGGAAAGGGCCGTTTTTTCTACTTTATAAAAACTCGGGCTTGCGCATATTTCGCCGGTCACAACCGCGCGCGCCGAGATGCTTTTGCTTTCGTGATCATCGCCGTTTACGCCGTAATTGCCAATTAAAGGGTAACAAAACACCAGGATCTGCCCGGTGTACGACGGGTCGGTCATCATTTCCTGATATCCCGTCATGCCGGTGTTAAATACCACTTCTCCCGTTGTTTCAGCGGGATTTCCCGCAAAAAAGCCTTCAAAAATTTCTCCCGTTTCAAGAATGAGATATCCTCTTGCCACGTTTTCTGTCCTCCCTTGTCTCTTTGCCGGTTAAAGATCGTTTTGGTTTGCCTTGGCAAAAACCGTTTGCATTTTTTTGGCAAAAAGCGCCGTTTCCTTTTCCGTAATCACAAGCGGCGGCAACAGGCGGACCACATGCGGCCCTGCTGTTAATACAAGCAAATGCTCGGTCAATGCCACCCGGGTGATTGTCGCAGCTTCCATTTCCGTTTCAAGGCCGGCCATCAGCCCTTTTCCGCGGATTTCTTTAATAAAAGGAAATTGTGCTTTCAACTCTTCCAGTTTTGCCCAAAAATCGATGCTCTGTTTTTGGACATGTTCGATGATATCCTCTTCCGCAAACGTTTCAAGTGTCGCCAGGCCGGCTGTCGCGGATAGCGGGTTGCCGCCAAAAGTGCTGCCGTGCGTGCCGGGCGTAAAGCTTTGCGCAATTTTTTCTTTCGCGAGCATGGCGCCAATCGGAATGCCAGACCCCAGCCCTTTTGCAAGCGTCATGATATCCGGTTCGAAGCCGTACTGTTCATAGGCAAACAGTGTACCGGTCCGGCCCATGCCCGTCTGCACTTCATCCACAATGATTGCACAATCGTTCGCCCTGCACGCGCGGACAAGGGCATCCACCCATTCCTGTTCTGCCGGAATGACGCCGCCTTCCCCCTGAATCAGTTCAAACATGACGGCAATGGGCTTTATTTTTGCGAGATCGCGGAGTGCCGCAATGTCGTTAAACGGCAAATAGATGAATCCCGGCACAAGCGGTTCAAAGCCATGCTGGATTTTTTCCTGTGCCGTTGCCGACAATGTCCCGAGTGTCCGGCCGTGGAACGAATGCTTAAAGGTGACGATGGGCCCCGATTTGCCGCGTTTTTTTGCATCGAGGCGGGCCAGTTTGATCGCCGCTTCATTGGCTTCCGCGCCGCTGTTTGCAAAAAACGCCCGGTCAAATGCGCTTAAAGCTGCCAGTTTTTCAGCCAGCTCTTCCTGCGGCCCGATCTCAAACAGATTGGAAGTATGCCAGATTCGGTCTAGCTGGCCGGCCACTTTGTTTTTTACTTTTTCGGGGACATGGCCGAGATTGCAAACGGCAATGCCCGAAGTGAAATCCAAATATTTTTCTCCGTTTTCATCCCATACATAACTGCCTTTTCCTTTTACAAACTTTACCGGCGTCCGGCTGTACGTCTGCATAAGTGCTTGTTTCTGTACCGTTTGCGCCATCTTATCCATCGATCAAAACCCCGTTCCCTGTAAATTTCGTCCCGGTTTTTCCGCCGCCTGCCAAAAACAGGAGGCTGTCTTCTTCTGTCCCGTCCACAATCACCACTTCTTTTACGCCGGACCGGATGCATTCCACTGCTGCCCGGACTTTTGGAATCATGCCGCCAGTAATGACTTGCTTTTGGATGAGCCCGTCAACCTGCCCGGGGGTAAGATAAGGGAGCACTTTCCCTTCCATCATGACCCCGGGGACATCCGTCACCATCCAAACACGCGCGTTCATTTTTCGGGCAACCGCGGCTGCCGCCAAATCAGCATTGACATTCAAGCGCTGGCCGTTTTTATCCGCCGCAACCGGGGAAATGACCGGGATAAACTGCTGCCGCAATAAAGCATGCAGCACCTGTTCATTTACCGATTCGATTTCCCCGACATACCCGAGATTGGGTGCCTCAATCTTTCTGGCTGTTAAAAGCCCTGAGTCGGTTCCGCTGATGCCGACCGCTTTGGCCCCCGCCTGTGAGAGCCGGCGCGTAATCCATTTGTTGATGGAACCGGAAAGCACCATCTCAACGACGTTTAACACCGGCTCGGTTGTGACACGCATCCCGTTTTTGAATTGCGACTTGATCTGCATTTTTTCCAGCATGGTCGATATCGCCGGCCCCCCGCCGTGGACGATAACAGGATCAAGCCCGAATCGCGCTTTGATTTGCACCAGATTTTCAAAAAATGCATCCGGCAGCTGATGGAGGATGCTGCCGCCGCACTTGATGACAACGTATGCCAATTTGGCCCACCCCTTATAAATAGTTATTATCTTGTATAATTATGCAAAAATGTGTGCACCAACATTATGAACGGTAAGTGGCATTGATTTTCACATAATCATAGGTCAGGTCGCATCCCCACGCCGTACCCTGGCAAGTTCCGGCCCCGAGGTCGATGGCCATACAGATTTTGTCATTTTCCTTTAAATAGGCATGTGCCTCGTCTTCGGAATAGGAAGCCGGCATGCCTTTTTCGACTACGGAAATCCCGCCGATACGGACAGAAAGCGCCTGTTCATCCACTTGGACGCCGCTGTATCCGATCGCATTGATAATCCTTCCCCAGTTCGCATCGGCGCCAAAGATAGCGGCTTTTACCAAATTTGAGCCGATAACGGTTTTTGCGGCTGCTTGCGCCTCTTTTTCCGTTTCAGCCCCGGTTACACAGACTTCAACCAGTTTCGTCGCGCCTTCCCCGTCCCTTGCAATTTGTTTGGCAAGTTCCCGGGCAATATAGGCAAAGCTTTCTGCAAATTTTTTCCAATCCGGGTGTGCGTATGAAAGCGTATCATTTCCGGCCAGCCCGTTTGCCATCACAATCACCATGTCATTTGTGCTTGTGTCGCCGTCCACCGTGATCATATTGAACGTTTCATCGACCGTTTGTTTCAGCAGGTTTTGCAATGCAGCCGCTTCCACTTTGGCATCTGTCGTCATAAAAGCGAGCATCGTTGCCATGTTTGGATGGATCATCCCCGATCCTTTGGCGCAGCCGGCAACGGTGACCGTTTTCCCGCCAATTTCAAGTGTTGCGCAGGCGCGTTTTTGAAAGGTGTCCGTCGTGAGTATCGCTTTTTCAAAAAGGTCTGGATGGGACGCCCCCTCTCCTTTATCGATACGGCGGATGCCGGTTTCAATTTTTTCAACCGGCAAAAACTCGCCAATGACACCTGTTGAGGCAACGCCGACCTGGTTTTCGTTTACGCCGATTTGGGCGGCGAACCATTTCCGCATCAGGCGGGCGTGGCGGAGGCCTTCACTGCCTGTAAAGGAGTTTGCATTTCCCGAATTCACAATGATGCCGGACAGCTTCCCGCTTTCCACAATGCTTTCCTTTGTGACCTGGATGGGCGCTGCCTGAAACTGATTCGTCGTATAGACCGCAGCCGCTTGTGCCGGGACAGCGGAGTAAAGCCACCCAAGGTCCGGGCGTTTTCTTTTAATGCCGCAATGGAGCCCGCCGGCAAAAAATCCAGCCGGGCTCGAGATGTTTCCGTCCGTTTTGGTAAAAAATGCAGTACTTTCTTTCTCATATAATTGATTCATTGCCATCCTCCATATATAAACGGTATGTTTAAGATTGCCTTATGGATAAACCGGAATAGACTTGAGCCCTGTATCTTCTTCCAGCCCGAAAAGCAGATTCATATTTTGGACTGCCTGCCCGCTTGCACCTTTTACAAGATTGTCAATGGCAGAAATGACCACGAGCCTTCCCGTCCGTTCATCCGCATGGACGCCTATATCACAGTAATTTGAGGCGTATACTTCCTTTGTAGATGGAAAAGAACCGGCCGGCCTGATCCGGATAAATTTCCGGCCTTTATACACTTTCCTATAATATTGGCGCACATCTTCAGTGGTGACTTTTTTTGTTAAAGGCGCGTATATCGTGCAAAGAATCCCCCTTGTCATCGGAATGAGATGGGGCGTAAACGAAATTTTCGCTTCCCTTCCGGCAAACTCCTTGATGAACCGCTCGATTTCCGGTGTATGCTGGTGGCTGCCGACTTTGTACGCGCCGGTATTTTCATTTACTTCAGTAAATAAGTTGCTTAGGGAAGGGTTTCTTCCCGCGCCGGAAACACCGGTTTTGCCGTCAATCACAATAAAGGAAGTGTCAATAAGCTCCTCTTGAACAGCCGGGAGAAGCCCTAAAAGCGCTGCGGTCGGAAAGCAGCCGGGATTGGCGATCAATTGCGCTTCTTTTATCCTGTCCGCATTCATTTCAGCAAGGCCGTAGATTGCTTTGTCCAGCTCTTTTTGCGGGGCGGGTTCGCGTTTATACCATTGCCTGTACGCTTCCCCGCCCAGTCTGAAATCCCCGGACAGGTCGATGCACTTTAAACCTTTTTCAACAAAGCGCGGTACCCAGTTTTTTGCTACCCCGGATGGCGTTGCGAAAAACAATAGTTCCACCCTGCCTGCGATTTCATCCGGAACCATGTCTTCCAGTTCGGCTTCGGTGATGTGCTGGAAATGCGGGTAGTGTGCGGTCAGCATCGTGCCTTTTGTGCGATGCGATATCAACATTTCCAGTTGTGCGCGGGGATGGCGGGCAAGAAGTCTGACAAGTTCCGCGCCGCTGTATCCGTTTGCCCCGACAATCCCTATTTTCAACATTTTCATCTCCCTATTGTTATGTATGTGCATTATTATAATTCAATCTGCATGATTATACAAGGCTAAAAATATAAAAAAATAGAAACTTTTCATTTTCGCGAATAACAAAAAAGATCAAGGCCTGCATTTGGCAGGGCTTGATCTTTTTTGTCCGCAAGGAAAGATTATTCGTTTGCCAATACGACGATTTTTCCGTTTGCCGCCGCACCGACATACCGGGTGGCAATTTCAAGCGGAATTCCGAGTTCAAGGATCTTTTCCAATATTTTTTCCGGATATGTTTCTTTTTTGAACAGTGCTTTCAGTTCGTCCATGAGATCCACATCCGTATGAAGGCATATTCCGTTTACGCCTTTTCCGGCTTCACGTCCGACTTCACGGAGGGCCGCATCATTGTTGGCAATGACAGTAATGCGCACATTTTCTCTATGATGCTGTAAAACGGCTTCTGCTGCTTCCCCGGGTCCGGCAAAAATTCCAATTAAATGCATACGCGTGTCCCCATGTCAATTTCCGAAAGAAATGACGAGTTTTTCCAGTTCCGCCGTGCCGGGTTCCGTCATCGTAAAGCCGAGCTTTTCCATTTCTTCAGCCAATGCCGCTGCATGGCTTTGATCTGTGACAATAAAGATGCGGTCGCGCTGAATGGTGTCTTTTACTTTCGCCAAAAAGGAAAACAAAGCGGCGGTTTTCGGTTCTTGAATTTCCCGCATAAAATTGGAGGATTTTTCGGTTACCGGCAAAATCCAAATCTCACATGCAAACGGCATTTTTAAGATTTCATAGAAAGCATCTGTTTTTTCGAGCGGTGTACGCAGCGTATAATCGAAAAACTCATACACTTTCCGGCTGGAAAAAGGGAAGTTTGCAAACGGGCGGGAGCCTTCCTTGTCGAACACGTGAATATCCACTTTCGATTTATTTTTTTCAAAATAATTTTCTTTTTTCGCAGCGGTATTTTGCATCGTAAGTTCCCCCTTGTATGTAAATCAGATTTCTTTTTATATTGCCTTTTTGCCCCGTTCTTAAACACTGAAGCCGGAATGTTTAACCTGTTAACCCGCGGGTAGACAAAAATTGCAAGGCAAAACTGGTACGGGAGTAGGAGCAGATGTTTGTCGTACCGAGCACATACCCGCCTGATCAGGAACCCGAAGAATTTTGCCATCTTTTTATCAATCATTCGGAAGGCAAAGAAAGTGCCAAAGGGAGATGGGCGAGTGGCGAAAGCATGGATGGAAAAGGCGAATTTAAATTCGTCGAACCTTTTGCAACCAATGACCGTGTCGGGCAACAACCGGCACCGCCCTATGTGCACGGGACACTGCCAACCGTTAAATAAAGCAAAAAACCGGGAGAAGGCAAGCCTTCTCCCGGTTTTTTGCTTTTTCTTAATGCGCACCCGCCATCACCGGCTGGCGGTAAGCAGATAGCGACTCATCCATGATTTTTTGAAAAAGCGGCCTAAGATGCGCGGGAACCAGCCGGCCGGCAAAATCCCACGCATTTTGTTCAATCGTAAGCGCCAGTGCTTGCTTTTCCGGCAAACGCCCGGACTCTTCAAAGGCGGCGGACAATGCAGGCAGATTTTCATCCATCGCATGGCCGATTTCATGTGCAAGCACAATCGTAGTGTAAGACATAAACCATTTGCAGCTCCCAAACAATAGCTCGCATTGCCGCCGGATTGTCTCTGTATACAGCGTAATCGTATGGGTGTGCGGATGATATTTGCCGCCAACGAGACGCCCGCCTGGGAACTGTTTCTTTATTTTCAAATGGGCGGTGCACCCGGCGTTTTTTAGTAATTCCGTTGCCATTTCTCTGATTTGCAAAATTCCCCTGTCTCCTTTATCCATATTGGCATTGCTCTTATCATATATTTATGAAAGATCGCGATTGCAATATGTATCTATTTTTTCCGGCATCCGAAGTGGCCGGATGAAAGGGCTTTTTATCCGTTCCGGGCAAAGGGATGCCTGAACCTGGATCCCCAGGACAAAAAAAAAAAAAAAAAAAAAGGCCATAAAGGCCTGTT
>NZ_ALAS01000207.1 GCF_000290615.1 Heyndrickxia coagulans DSM 1 = ATCC 7050 | reverse complement strand
GAAGCCGATTCAGTTGAATGCTTTTCTGAATCGGAACCGGAAGGCTGAAGATCGCCACGATCATGATCATGATCATTACGATCTTCATCAACATGATCGTCATCGTCGTGATCCTGATCATCATTGTTGTCGTTTTCCTTAGATGCTTCTTCCAATTGGCGTTTTTGTTCTTCTAGAACGATCCATTCATTCAGTTCGTTGATGATATTTGCGCCCAAACGTTTTCTAAAACGAGTCATCAGAGAATGGTCGAATGGGGCTTTT
>NZ_ALAS01000206.1 GCF_000290615.1 Heyndrickxia coagulans DSM 1 = ATCC 7050 | reverse complement strand
GCAAGTGAAGCACGGTAGTCGAAAGTGTACAAAAAGAGTGTCTTGGAATACCCGATATTTAAACCTTGTCGAGAAAAACTTGACACATACGAAACCGCGCCCGCCTTTCGCCCGTTTCCAAAAGGATAAACCTTTTTGATCCGCAAAATAACCGGGAGCTATACGTATGGAACCAACTGTAAGTTTTATCCAGAGGGCCGGACTGTTAAAAATCTATGCCGACTTCTGTCATTTCATGTTCACTTTTTTTCAGGAGCCGGATTTCCAGGATGCCGTCCCGGTATTTTGCGGTCGTCCCTTTCCGGCGCACCGGGGAAGGCAGCCGTATCACCTGTTCCGCGTCCGGTTTTGGGAATGATTTTAACATGACCTGAAGAGAAGTGTGGAAGATTTTTAAGCCGGTGAGCATGCTTTCCTCCTGGACAGGGACGCGGATAAAAATAAAATCCAGTGTTTCAAATACTTCTATAGACGGGGCGCCTGCATCCGGGGAAGAGGCCGCCGGTCCATTCCCGTCCCCCTTTTTAAACGCATTCCCCCATTCGTCCCATTGAGAAAGGGCTTGGTTTATATGTTCCTGTACAGGTGGAAACGGCATATTCATCATCTTGAAGATCTCTTCGGTAAACGGAAACGTTTTCCATGGGAACATTTTTCTGCTCCTTTCTGCAACGGGGATATCATAAAATATGCGGTTTTGAACAATCGGGTGAGGCAAATGCAGCAGCACTTTCCGGGAAAAAACAGAATGAATCACTATTCATGCAAATTTTTAAAAATAAGAGTTTTTAACTTTATCTATTACGCTTACAGTGCTAAAATTGAGTTTGTAAGCGTTACAGCTTTCAAAATTCTTTATCGTTACATAATTTCTTGGTTCCGTTTTGGCATCCGCCAGGCGAAACCATACGAAAGTGAATAAGGGACGAAGAGCTGGAGGTTTTTCAAAATGAATGCAACTACACCAAAGGGATTTTGGGAAAGTTTTTCCGGGCCTAATCTTGGGTATGTCATGGATTTATATGAACAATACCTGGAAGATCCGGACAGCATCGACGAAGAGGCGAGAAAAGTATTTGACCAGTGGGGCGCGCCCGCTGTTTCCGAAGGCGGGAGCCTGACACAGGGGCAGGCGGATATTTCTTTCCAATTGCCGGCAAACCCGACGATTTTCAGCAAAATGGTCGCTGCTGTCAAATTGGCGGACAATATCCGGACTTTTGGCCATCTCGCAGCGGATATCAACCCGCTCCAAAAACCTGTTGGGGATGTCAGAAGAATTGAACTGGGAGAATTTGATTTAACCGAAGAAGATTTGAAAAAAGTGCCGGCATCCTTTATTTGCCCGGATGCACCCAAAAGGGTCAAAAACGGGCTTGATGCCATCAATTATTTAAAAGAAGTGTACACCCAAAAAGTCGCCTTTGAGTTTGACCATATTCATGACATGGAAGAAAAGCACTGGCTGCAACGGACAGTTGAATCGGGAAGCTTTTTCCGCGAACTCGGCCGGGAACAGAAAATCGGGATTTTAAAACGCCTTTCAGATGTGGAAGGATTTGAAAAATTTATTCACCGGACATTTGTCGGGCAGAAGCGTTTTTCCATTGAAGGGCTTGATGCGCTCGTTCCGCTGATGGAACAAATGATCATGGAAGCGGTCAAAACGGGTGTGAAAACCGTTAATATCGGCATGGCGCACAGAGGCCGCCTCAATGTGCTTGCCCATATTCTTGAAAAACCATACGAGCTCATTTTTGCGGAATTTAAGCATGCTTCCAATAAAGATTTAATCCCTTCCGAAGGATCGATCGGCATTACGTACGGATGGACCGGCGATGTTAAATACCATCTCGGCGCGGACAGAAAAGGGCAAAACGGCGGCCCGATCGGCGCGCGTATCGTGCTTGCCAACAACCCAAGCCATCTGGAAGTTGCCAACCCTGTTGTCGAAGGGTATACACGTGCCGCGCAGGATAACCGGAACAAAGCGGGCTATCCGGACCGCGATCCGGACCGCGCATTTGCGATTCTTGTCCACGGGGATGCCGCATTTGCGGGGCAGGGCATTGTCGCAGAAACGCTGAATATGAGCAAGCTGAACGGATACGGGACAGGCGGGACCATCCATATCATCGCCAATAACAATATCGGGTTTACGACCGAAACATACGACTCGAGGTCAACAAAATATGCTTCTGATCCGGCAAAAGGCTATGAAGTGCCGATCCTCCATGTGAATGCGGATGATCCGGAAGCATGCGTACAGGCGGCGCTGTTTGCTTATGCTTACCGCGAAAAATTCCATAAAGACTTTGTGATCGACCTGGTCGGCTACCGCCGCTACGGCCATAATGAAATGGATGAACCGATGGTAACCAACCCGGTAATGTACCATGCGGTGCACAATCATCCGACGGTCAGGGCCATCTACGGTGAACAGCTTGTAAAAGAAGGCGTCCTGACAGCCGAAGAGGTTAAAACGATTGATGAAGCCGTTCAGAAAAAACTGCAGGCGGCTTACGAAAAAGTGCCAGACGGCGAAGCAGAACCCGATACGGCCATGGAGCCCCCAGAAAATGTGAAAAAAGGCTATTTGAGCATGAAAACAGGGGTGCCGGAACAGGAACTGAGGGCTTGGAATGCTGAATTGCTCGCCTGGCCTGAAAACTTCCACGTCTTTAAAAAACTGGCGCGGATTTTGAAACGCCGCGAACACGTTTTTGACGGAAAAGGGAAAATTGACTGGGCCCATGCGGAAGCGCTCGCGTTTGCAGCCATTTTAAAAGATGGCGTGCCGATCCGGTTTACCGGCCAGGATACACAGCGCGGCACGTTCGCACAGCGCAATCTCGTCCTGCACGACGAACAGACGGGGGAAGAATATATTCCGCACCATCATCTATCCGGCGTTCAAACTTCATTTGCCATTTATAACAGCCCGCTGACCGAAGCCGGCGTTGTCGGGTTTGAATACGGCTATAACGTCTTTTCGCCGGATACGCTCGTCATTTGGGAAGCCCAGTTCGGCGATTTTGCAAACATGGCACAGGTCATGTTTGACCAGTTCATTTCATCCGGCAGGGCAAAATGGGGGCAAAAATCAGGGCTTGTCATGATGCTGCCGCACGGATACGAAGGGCAAGGCCCTGAACATTCAAGCGGCAGGGTGGAACGCTTCCTGCAACTGGCAGCGGAAAATAACTGGACAGTGGCGAATGTCTCGACAGCCGGCCAATACTTCCATATTTTAAGAAGGCAGGCAAAATGGCTGGCAAAAGAAGAAATCCGCCCGCTCGTTCTCATGACGCCAAAAAGCCTGCTTCGCCACCCGCTGGCATCTGTAGAGCCGTCTGTACTGGTAGATGGCAAATTCCACACCGTGCTGGAAGGCCCGGATACGGAAAATACGGGTGCAGTCGAAAGAATCCTGCTTTGCAGCGGGAAAGTGGCTGTAGACTTGGAAGAAAAGCTGGACGGTGCGGATATGAGCTGGCTGCATACGGTAAGGGTCGAGCAAATTTATCCTTTCCCTGAACAGGAATTGAAGGAAATCTTCGCGCGCTTTAAAAACGCGAAAGAAATTGTATGGATGCAGGAGGAGCCGGAGAATATGGGTTCCTGGTCTTTTGTTGAACCGTATTTAAGAAAGTTGGCGCCTCAGGGAGCAGAAATCCGATACATCGGCCGGCCGAGAAGGTCAAGCCCGTCGGAAGGCGACCCGGTCGTCCATAAAAAAGAACAAAACAGAATTCTGACTGAAGCCATTACCCGCCCTTAAACGGCGGCTCGCTCCTTCCCAAGGGGCGGGGGCTTCCTATGCGCAAAATAACCGTTGCTTTGCCCGCTTCATCCTGCAGCCCGCGCTGCTCGGAAGATGAAGGAGGAGGCTTTGATATAAAAAAAGTGATACTTTTAAGGGAGGACAAGTGTTGTGGCTGAAATTAAAGTGCCTGAACTGGCAGAATCCATCACGGAAGGAACCATTGCACAATGGCTGAAACATCCGGGGGACCATGTAGATAAAGGGGAATATATTGTAGAACTTGAGACAGATAAAGTAAATGTAGAAGTCATTTCGGAAGAAGAAGGCGTCGTCCAGTCCCTCCTTTTTGAAGAAGGGGACACAGTCCAAGTCGGCGATGTCATTGCGATTGTCGGCGAAGGAACAGGGGAAAACAACGCAACGCCTTCCGCGCCGCCAAAAGAAGCGGAAGCACCGCAACCGGCACAAGCACCACAACCGGCACAAGCACAGGCGCTGGCGCAAACACAAGCGCCTGCCCCGGAGCAGCCAAAGCCGGCTCAGGAAGAAAGCGAAAGCCGCCCGGTTGCTTCTCCGGCTGCCCGCAAACTGGCACGTGAAAAAGGCATTGACTTATCGCAAGTGCCGACAGTGGATCCGCTTGGCAGGGTAAGGAAACAAGATGTGGAAACCTTCAATCCGCAAGCTGCGGCAAAAGCGCCGGCAGCACCGGAAAAACCTGCAGCCGGCAAAGCTGTGGCAGAAGAAGCCGGCAAACCGGTTGAAAGAATCCGCATGTCACGCCGCCGCCAGACGATCGCAAAACGGCTCGTTGAAGTGACACAGACAACGGCGATGCTGACGACATTCAACGAAATTGATATGTCGGCCGTCATGGATTTAAGAAAGCGAAAAAAAGAACAGTTCGTTAAAGATCATGACACCCGTCTCGGCTTTATGTCGTTCTTTACAAAAGCAGTGGTTGCGGCATTGAAGAAATATCCGTATGTCAATGCGGAAATTCAGGGCAATGAGCTGCTCTTGAAAAAATATTATGATATCGGCATTGCGGTATCCACGGAAGAAGGGCTTGTCGTGCCGGTTGTCCGGGATTGCGACCGGAAATCGTTCGCGGAAATTGAAGCGGATATTGCTGCATTTGCCCAAAAAGCACGTGATAATAAACTTGCATTAAGCGATCTGCAGGGCGGAACCTTTACGATTACAAACGGCGGCGTCTTTGGCTCGTTGTTCTCAACGCCGATTATCAACGGGACACAGGTTGGCATCCTCGGCATGCACACCATTCAAAAACGCCCGGTTGCAGTCGATGGGGACCGGATTGAAATCCGCCCGATGATGTACGTGGCGCTTTCCTATGACCACCGCGTCATTGATGGAAAAGATGCTGTCGGTTTCTTGAAAACGGTGAAAACATTAATTGAAAATCCTGAAGATTTGCTGCTGGAATCTTAAAAGCATAAAAGAAAAGCATCGGTTTTGCCGATGCTTTTCTTTTTAACCGCCCTTTAAGGATTGGCGATCCAGACGCTTTTGACTTCCGTATAGTTTTGGAGCGCGTAGGACCCCATCTCGCGCCCGATGCCGGATTGTTTATAACCGCCAAACGGGGAAGCAGCATCAAACACATTGTAGCAGTTGACCCAAACCGTTCCCGCTCGGAGACGGTTTGCAATATAGTGCGCATTGGCCACATTTTCCGTCCAAACCCCTGCCGCAAGCCCGTACTCGCTGTTGTTGGCGCGGCTGATTACTTCATCGAGGGATTCGTAAGGCATTGCTGCAATGACTGGGCCGAAAATTTCCTCTTTGGCGATCGTCATCTCATCACGGACATCTGCAAAAATCGTCGGTTCAACAAAGAAGCCTTCTTCACGCGGTTTTTTTCCGCCTGTCACAATTTCCGCCCCTTCATCAAGCCCTTTTTCAATATAATTCAAAACGCGCGCTTGCTGCTCATCTGAAACAAGCGGCCCCATTTCCGTATCTTTATTCAGCCCGAAGCCCTGCTTAATTGACTGGGCGTGGGAGGCCATATCGGCAATGACATTATCGAAATGTTTCTTTTGAATGAAAACGCGCGAACCGGCGCAGCATACTTGCCCCTGGTTGAACATTACGCCGTTTAAAGCGCCAGGAATCGCTTTCGATAAGTCGGCATCCGGCAAAATAATGTTCGGGGATTTTCCGCCAAGTTCGAGCGTGACCCGTTTTAGCGTTTTCGAGGCATTGGCCATGATCAGTTTCCCGACTTCAGTGGAACCGGTAAAGGCAATTTTATCCACAAGCGGGTGGTCGACAAGGGCGGCTCCGGCAGTTTCCCCAAAGCCCGGCACAATATTGATGACGCCATCCGGGAAGCCGGCCTCGCTCACCAGCTGCGCCAAATAAAGGGCGGAAAGCGGCGTTTGTTCAGCCGGTTTTAAAATGATCGTGCAGCCGGTCGCAAGCGCGGCGCCCATTTTCCACATTGCCATTAAAAGAGGGAAGTTCCAAGGGATGATTTGCCCGACAACCCCGACCGGTTCATGGCGGGTATAGTTAAAGTAAGGGCCGTTTACGGGAATGGTCTGGCCGGTGATTTTCGTTGTCCAGCCGGCATAATACCGCATATGTTCAATGGCAAGCGGAATATCGGCATTTGCCGTTTCGCGGATCGGTTTCCCGTTGTCGAGCGTTTCGAGCTGTGCCAGCGCTTCCCGGTGCTCTTCCATCAGATCTGCCAATTTATACATTAACCGGCTTCTATCGGCAGGGTTCATCCGCGGCCAAGGGCCTTCATCAAATGCTTTTCTGGCGGCTTGTACGGCACGGCCGATATCTTGTTTATCCCCTTCATAGACCGTAGCCAGCGTTTCGCCGGTAGCCGGATTCGGCGTGTCAAATGTTTTTCCGGATGCGCTTTCAACAAATTGCCCGTTAATGAACATCTTCTTTTTGCCCTGAAGGAAATGCTGAACCCTTTCATCCAACTGCACGGTTAATTGTTCCATTCCAACCCCTCCGTTTATGTTAATTTCAAGGAGACAAGCCTCCTTATACACTTGCTTTGCGCGCCAGTTTGTCAGCGCTTACATTAATATTCTACTAAATCCAAAAAATAGGTGCAATAGAAATCATTCGAATAATTTGAACATATTCCGTGGAAAACCGCAAAAATTCGACATGCCCCTTTATGAATAATTATTCGCTACTAATTTTCTAACAAAAAATAATTATTTTATCTTTTTATTTTACTAGTTTCATATTATAATCTATATATACATACATTTTAAGAAACGAGGGATAAAATTGACGATTAATGAGAGAATGGCACTAAAAATCCGCCTGGAGCAGCTGGAAGACGCTGAGATCCGGGTTATACAGGAATTTCAAAAAGAACGGGAATATATTTTTAAAAGATTAAGGGAGCTGGATGAAAAAGAAGGTCAGCAGGCAGAAACAGCATCCGGCAAACCGGAATATGTATCTTTTAATACGCTTGCGTCCGTCCCGCCGGAAACCTCCGGCGGCGAAGTCCTTACGAAAGAAAGAAAGGTGCGGAAATCGCGGCCGTCAAGAAGAAGCAAGTCGGGCAAGATGAGAGAAGAGGCCATCCAAATATTAAAAGAGGTTTCGGAACCGATCAGAGGGGCTGAACTGCAGCGGATGATCGAAGAAAAAACCGGCTTTAAAATCGCTAATATGACCTCTTTTATGAAATCCGTCGAAAAACTCGATCCGCGCATCCGCAAACCGGACCGCGGGCTGTATCAATTTGTGAATGATACAGCAAATACGGAAGAACCGCATCAGGAAATGGAACAAAATGAACACGAGCCGGAGGAAAACGAGGCAGTTGCTGAACAGAAGTAAACCGGCATAAAAAATCCCCGGAAATCCGGGGATGCAAAAACAAAAAGCGGCGGGAACACATTAACTGTGCCCCCGCCGCTTTTTTTGTATTTTAGTGACTACCAAACGATCAAGATGCAATTATGAATTTGATTCTTCCTTCGGTGGATGGGTCTGATAAAATTTTTTCTGAATCAGCGTCTGCCCGATCATAAACAGCCCGCTCACCGTCCAGTACAGCGGCAGAACCGCCGGAGCTGAAAAAGAAACAAACAGGATCATGATCGGCGACATGAGCATCATGTATTTCATTTGCTTTTTCTGTTCTTCAGGGACCCCGATCAGGGAAATCTGGGCCTGGATGAAATAAATGACACCGGCGAGAATGGCCATCGGTATATCCGCTTGTCCGAGATTGAACCATAAAAAGGAGTGGGTTGCAATTTCTTTTGAGCCGCGGATCGCATAATAAAATCCCATTAAAATCGGCATTTGGATGATAATCGGCAGGCAGCCCATATTCAGCGGGTTAACGCCGTGCTTTTGGTACAGCCCCATCATTTCCTGCTGAAGCTTTGCCTGTTCTTCTTTCGTTTTTGCCGTTTTGATTTTTGCCTGCAGCTTATCCATTTCCGGCTTCAAAACTTTCATTTTATCCTGCATGATTTGCTGTTTTTTGAATGTATGCAGCATAAAAGGCATAAGAATCAGCCGGATGATTAACGTCAAAACAATAATGGCAATCCCGTAATCGCCATGAAGCAGCTGGGCCGTTGCTTTAATGACAATTGAAAACGGGGCAACAAAATAATGATGGAAAAATCCACCGCTGTGCCCGCCGTTTGTATTTGAACATGCGCTCAAAACGAACAATAAACCGCTTAAAACCAATGTGAAGCTGAAAAATCTTTTCATGAAATATCCTCCTTCAGTATATTGCACAAATCCTGCCCTCTCCGGCCGGCGTTAAATCCGGTTCCGGATCAGGATCCTCAGAAGGATATGTCCGTATTCTGACACAACTTAAAATCCAAACCGTAAAGAAATTGCACCGGCATTCCGCAGCCGGGCGGGTGTGTACAGTAAAATCCTGCATGATGGCGGCGGGCCTTGCTTCAACAAACGCTGCCGGCCTGATCACAAACCGGCTGAGATAAAGAAAACCTGCTGCCAGTACGTAAAATGACAGCGTGCAGACGGCCGGATCATTTACAAAATCGATGATGTTTTGAATCAAAGCTATTCACTCACTTTAAAGAGATCAGTACAAAGTATACTTTAAATTTATCTGTTTTACAATCGTAATCATCATTTTACCATACACTACGAAAGAATCCTAATTTAAGGGAAGGGGAGTATGGCCGGACAGCGTGAAAATGGAAAAAGTTATATGTGCATATAAACAGGGCTGCCCGGATGGACAGTCCTCATTTACGCCGTTAGTGAATATCTTTTTTCTTAAATCTGCCGCCGCGCACTTCCGATATGTTTCCAACCGCAATAAAGGCGCTTTCGTCAAATTCTTCTACAATTGATTTCAATTTTGCTTCTTCAAGGCGGGTGATGACGCAGAAAATAACTTTTTTATTGTCTCCTGTATAAGCGCCTTCCCCGTTCAGATAGGTTACTCCGCGTCCGAGGCGGGCCATAATGGCTTCGCCGATGTCATACATCTCGTCGCTGATGATCCATACCGATTTGGATTCATCCAGCCCCTGTACAACCACGTCGATTGCTTTTGTGGCGATAAAATAGGTAATGACCGAATACATGGCATATTTCCAGCTGAACACAAAGCCGGCACAGGTAAAAATGAAGAGATTGAGGCCGAGTATAATTTCACCGACAGAGAAAGGAAGCTTTTTGTTTAATAGAATGGCAAGCGCTTCTGTTCCGTCAAGGCAGCCTCCCCAGCGGATTACAAGGCCGACGCCGATGCCAAGGATAATGCCGCCGAAAACCGTACACAGCAGCAAATCATCCGTAAACACTTTTACGGGGGTCAACAGGACGGTTGTCACCGACATGACGGAGATGCCGTAAAGGGTGGTCAAGGCAAAAGTTTTTCCGATTTGCTTGTACCCGATATAAAAGAATGGGAGGTTTAAGATGAAAATAATAGGGCCCAGTTTCCAGCCGGCAAGGTGGGAGAGGATAATCGAGATGCCGGTGATGCCGCCGTCTAGAATCTGGTTCGGGACAAGGAAAAGTTGGAGGGCAACCCCCATAATCATCGCGCCGAGGCTGACAAAGATAAAGCGCTGGCCAAGTATCACCCACTTGTTTTTCTTCTGTCTGAATGATGCATATGTTTTTGCAGTTTCTTTCATATTTAGCCCCTTTCTAAATATTTTTGTGAAATAATGTACACTTTACGCATAATGAGCCGTTCCTTTAAGGGCGGCTTCTGCCAAAGCCAAGGATTTTTCCTTGAACCGGAGAACGAAAAAACATTTACAATGAAGGACGCTCCCGATATAAACAGATGAGAAAAAGCGGGTTTTTATAACAGAGGAGAAAAACCGGTACAAACATCTATAATTTAATTATATTATAAGAAAGTTAAAAAGTGAATGGATATGCATTTCCATGTTGTTCAAATTTTTTCCGGCCGTGTTGAAACATGGGGCATGGCGCGCTTTCAGGGGCCGAATTGCCCGTATTGGCCGCGAAAATGTTTATAAAAAAGCCCGGCTTGGCCGGGCTTTTTTAAACATCCAATCTATTCTTTTTCCAAGGCGGCTTTTAAAGCATCTGCCAGGCTGTTGCCGAAACTTTCCTCTTTCTTTGTGTATTTTTGCAGCAATTTCTTTTCTTCATGTTTTGACAAAGTTTTTTTCTTTTCGTCCGCTTTTTGGACAATATTGCAGTGGCGGCATTGGAAATACACGCCGGATTTGCCGTGATGAATCTCCATCTTTTTATGGCAGGTCGGGCAGCGTCGGTTGGAAAGTTTCGGGCTTTTCCGCTTTGTAAACCGGCATTCCCGGTTTGAACAGACAAGCTTTTTCCCGTCTTTGCCGTTTACTTCTTTCATAAGGGAACCGCATTCCGGGCATTTCGTTCCCGTTAAATTGTGGGCGCGGTATTTTTTGTCACTCGTCCGGATTTCACGGACGAGGCGTACGGTTTCCCGGCGGATGGTTTCCAAAAACTGCTTCGGGTTGCCTTTTCCGCGGGCAATCGCTTCAAGCTGTTCTTCCCATTTTGCGGTCAGTTCCGGCGATTTCAACTCGTCATTTACAAGGTCGATCAGCTGCTTGCCTTTCGGTGTCGGCACAAGGCGGCCGGACTCACGGCTGATCGTTTCGGAGGAGACGAGCCGTTCAATGATATCGGCGCGTGTTGCCGGCGTCCCGAGCCCGTATTTTTCCATTCTCGAAAGAATATCCGCTTCGGAATACCGTTTCGGTGCTTCGGTTAAATGCTGGCTGAGCCGGATTTGTTCCAGCTTAAATGTTTTTCCTTCTTTGATCGAAAGCAGCGCCGTATTTTCCCGTTCCTGTTCATGGTGCAAAACAGCGGTAAACCCGGCATTTTTCACGGCCATTGTCCGCCCGGCCAGGGTTTTTCCGCCTGCTTGAAGCTTAAATTGGACGGTTTCATATTCATAAACCGGGTAGAACAGCGCAAGGAACCGTTTTACGATCAGATCATAGATTTTCCGTTCATCGGCAGATAAATCCGGCAAGGCCGGGCGTTCATCCGTTGGAATAATCGCATGGTGGTCCGTCACCTTTGCATCATTGATGACACGTTTGGCCAGTATGTTGCCTTTCCGGGAAAGGACCGGCTGAACTTCTTCTTTGTACGCATCTTTCACCGCAAGCAGCCGGTCGTACATCGTGTTTTCCATATCTTTCGTCAAATATTTCGAATCGGTGCGCGGATAGGTAACGAGTTTATGCTGTTCATATAAGTTTTGCAGCACGTTCAATGTTTTCTTTGCTGTAAAACCGAAGCGGTGGTTGGCGTCGCGTTGCAGTTCCGTCAAGTCGTAAGGGAGCGGCTGCTGCTCTTGCTTCTGTTTGCGGATCACTTGTGTTACAACGGCAGTCTGCCCGGATAAAGCCGCGTGTATGGCATTTGCTTTTTGCTCATCAAATATCCGTTTCTCGCCGTTATGGTCATATGACACTTCGAGTTTTCCGGCGAGCGCTTCAATGGTCCAGTATTTTTTCGGCACAAAAGACTGGATTTCCCGTTCGCGCTCGAGCACCATCGCCAATGTCGGCGTCTGCACGCGCCCGGCGGAGAGCGGGTCGTTGTATTTCACGGTTAAAGCGCGGGACACGTTCAACCCGATCAGCCAGTCTGCTTCGCTGCGGCAGACGGCGGAGCGGTACAGATTGTCATACTGCTTTGCCGGTTTTAATTGCTTGAACCCGTCTTTAATCGCTTTGTCGGTCTGGGAAGATATCCATAACCGTTTTACCGGTTTTTTCCAGCGCATTTTTTCCAGAATCCAGCGTGCGACAAGTTCGCCTTCGCGCCCGGCATCGGTTGCGATAATACAGTCTTTGATGTCGCTTCTTTTGCCGAGCTGTTCGATCACTTTATATTGCGGATATGTCTGCCGGATTGTTTTGGTTTCCATTTTATCCGGAAGAATCGGCAGGTCTTCCATGCGCCATTCTTTATATTTCGGATGATAATCTTCCGGCATTTTCAGTTCGATCAAATGGCCGAGCGCCCATGTCACGATATAGCGCGGCCCCTCAATATAACGTTTTTTATTTTCCGTGCAGCCGAGGACGCGCGCAAGTTCGCGCCCGACGCTCGGCTTTTCGGCGAGTACAAGCGATTTCATTGCATAACACCTTTCTTTTATTCCTGTCTGAACAAGTATAACGCATCAAACAGGATTGATAAATGATTTCGTTTCTTCTGTTTTCACAGTGAAAATTTTGAAATGCAAACGGGCTTTTGGTAAAATGGTGGTTTGTAAGAGACAGTGTAACCTGAAAGCCTGCATTATATCTTGCAAATATAATTGGATAGGTGGTTATCGATAATGGAACAAACAAAGCCGTACAGAGTCTTATTGTATTACAAGTATGTTGAAATTGAAAATCCGGAAGCCTTTGCAGCTGAACATTTGCAGTTTTGCAAAGAGACCGGTTTAAAGGGGCGTATCCTCGTTGCCAAAGAAGGGATCAACGGCACCGTTTCCGGAACGGTTGAACAAACAACCAAATATAAAGAAAAGATGCACGCAGATCCCCGGTTCCGGGACATGGTCTTCAAAGAAGATGAAGCAGACGGCCATGCGTTTAAAAAAATGCACGTCCGCCCGCGCAAGGAGCTTGTTACGCTGCGGCTTGAAAAAGACATCAATCCGAATGAAAAAACGGGGAAATATTTGTCTCCGAAAGAATTTCGCGAGGCGCTGCTGGCTGAAGATACCGTCGTACTGGATGCGCGCAATGACTATGAGTATGATCTCGGGCATTTCCGCGGGGCATTGCGCCCGGATATCCGCACTTTCCGCGAACTGCCGGAATGGGTGCGCGAACATAAGGATCAATTAAAAGGCAAAAAAATTGTGACGTATTGCACCGGCGGCATCCGTTGTGAAAAATTTTCGGGCTGGCTGCTGGAAGAAGGGTTTGAAGATGTCGGCCAACTGCACGGCGGGATTGTGACATACGGAAAGGATCCGGAAGTGCAGGGAGAGCTGTGGGACGGCAAACTGTATGTATTTGACGAACGGATTTCCGTTCCGGTCAATCGAAAGGAACATGTCGTTGTCGGCCGGGATTATTTTACGGGGGAACCGTGCGAACGTTATGTCAACTGCGCCAACCCAGCCTGCAACAAGCAATTTTTATGCTCGGAAGAAAATGAACATAAATATATGCGGAGCTGCTCGCATGAATGCCGCACCGTGCCAAATAATTTATATGTAAAAGAACACGGCCTTACACCGGAAAAAGTAGCTGAACGGCTGCGCCGGATCGAAGAAGAAGACGCGGCGTTAAACCGGTAACCGGCGCGGCTTTTAACCTTACGATTCGGAAAGCGGATGGTGAAAAAGGGGATGGAAACCGTGCCCGCCCGGAAACGGCCGGAGCGATTCCTTGCTTCAAAAGCGGTATTTTCTTGAAAGAAACAAGGTGCCTGAGGGCGGCATGTGAAAAAAAGAGAAAAAAACCGGGATCCACTGCAACCATCCGAAGCCCGGGGGCAGGGTTAAAACGCGGCGTGTTCCGGAACAGAGAAAGGATTTGGTGCAAGCGGGCCAAATCCTTTTTATCTGCCTGCTTTTTTGCGTAAAATGGGATAAAATAGACCTCTTTGCCGCTTCATACGCGGCACCGGAAAAGGATGAAAATTTTCAGGATAGAAAGAAAGGCGGGATTTGGATGTGCGGGAGGTACACTTTGACGGCATCTGTAAATGAGCTGGAAGAAAGGTTCCATGCCAAAGCTTCTTTTCCGGGCAGTGAATATGCCAAAAGTTATAATGTCGCGCCTTCGCAAATGGTGGCTGCCGTGATCAGCGCCCGCGGGCAGTACAGACTGGGTTTTTTAAAATGGGGCTTGATTCCTTCCTGGGCAAAAGATCCGAAAATCGGGCATAAGATGATCAATGCCAGAAGTGAAACTGTATTTCAGAAACCGGGTTTCCGGGAGGCAGTGAAAAGGCGGCGCTGCCTCATTCCGGCCGATTCTTTTTTTGAGTGGAACCGAAAAGACGGCACCCGGGCGCCGATGCGGATTACGCTTAAGAACGGGGGCATTTTTGCAATGGCCGGGCTTTGGGAGAAATGGACGGATCAGGAAGGGAATCCGGTCTTTACTTGCACCATTTTAACGACAAAGGCGAACAGGATGATGGCAAAAATTCACGACCGGATGCCGGTGATTTTACGCAAGGAAGATGAAGAAAAATGGCTGGACAGCACGGTCACTGAACCGGGCCGGCTGTTGCCGCTCCTCGCGCAGTATGATTCGGATGCGATGGAGATGTATGCCGTATCCGAACGCGTCAATTCGCCAAAAAACAATTTTCCAGAGCTGTTATTGCCAAAAAATTAAATTTTTTGTTGAAATGCTGTGGCAAAAAGTTTATCATAAAGGTGACAAATTCATGAACGTAACCACAGGGGGAGCGTTAAGCTGAGAGTGAACGCCATGTTCTGACCCTTTGAACCTGTCCGGTTAATGCCGGCGTAGGGATGTGGAATTTCTTTTGTCCTCCCATGGTTCGTTATGTTCATGCATACCAAAAGGGGGATTTTTTTATGGGCAAATTAAGTTTACAGGCCATGATTGAAGCGGCTGTCTTTGCGGCATTTGCGCTTTTGCTGGACTTGCTGCCGTCCATTGAGGTGACGCACGTGATTTCCCTGTCGTTTGCCATGCTGCCGGTTTTTGTAGTCGCTTTTCGCTGGGGATTTAAAGCAAGTGTTGCTTCGGGATTTATTTGGAGCTTGCTGCAGATCGTCACCGGTGATGCAAATGATATTCTCAACCCGATTCAGGGCATCATGGAATATCCGGTCGCTTTTTCATTCATCGGGTTTGCCGGGCTTTTTCGGCCGCTTATCGAAAGAAGCTGCCGCCATGCCAAAAGGGGCACGATGACTTTTTGGATATGCCTTTCTGTTCTTGCCGGCAGTTTCGCCCGCTATTTCTGGCATTTCGTGGCCGGCGTGTTTTTCTGGGGTTCCTATGCGCCTAAAGGGCAGTCGGCGTTTCTCTATTCTTTCATCACGAACGGCGTCACGATGATTGGCAATGGCATTTTATGCGCAGCTGTTGCGGCGATCCTCTTTAATGCCGCCCCGCAGCTGCTGACAAAATACCGCAATCAGCACAGGCATGCGGCGTAAAAGCAACTTGAAAACGGCAAGGCAACTGCGCCTTGCCGTTTTCACTTCAGGCAGGAGGCCTTATGGAAACAGGCGCCTTGTAAAGCCGGAGTTCGGTTTCACCGCTTTTTCAGTTGATCATGGCCGGCAGAACGGGTAATGGCCGGCAGAAACGGGAAAGGATAAAAAGAAGGAATAATGAAAGAAAGGGGATTTTATGGATAAAGACATTCATCACCCGTTTGGCCGCCGTATCATCCCGATGACTTCGATTGAAAGCGGAACAGGCAGGGAATTGCTGCCGGATATCTATTGCTTTACCATCCAAATTGTAAATGTGTGTCTGATCGGCAGGGCCGGAACCGGTACATTTGTCCTCGTGGATGCCGGCATGCCGGGTTCCGCCGGCGCGATATTTTCAGCCGTGCGGGAACGCTTCGGGGAAAAGGCAAAACCAAAAGCGGTTTTACTGACGCATGGCCATTTTGACCACGTGGGTGCGATTGCGCCATTATTGGAAAAATGGGACGTGCCGGTTTTTGCACATCCATTGGAGCTGCCCTATTTAACCGGGCGTGAAACGTATCCGGATCCCGATCCGACTGTTGAAGGCGGCCTGCTGGCGAAGATTTCCATGATATATCCGAATGAACCAGTTGATCTTGGCAAGGCTGTCCAACCCCTTCCCGAAGACGGGACGGTCCCGTTTCTGCCGGGCTGGAAATGGATCCATACGCCCGGCCATTCGAACGGGCATGTATCGTTCTTCAGGGAAGCAGACAACGTGTTGATCGCGGGGGACGCATTTATCACCGTCAGACAGGATGAATTTTGGAAAGTGCTGGTGCAAAAGCAGGAAGTAAACGGGCCGCCGCGCTATTTTACAAACGACTGGAAGGCGGCAAAACGCTCAGTTGAAAAATTGGCTGCCTTAAAGCCGGAAACTGCTCTTTGCGGCCACGGGATCCCGATGTCCGGCGCCGGCTTGCGGGAAGGGCTTGAGGCCCTTGTCTCCGGATTTGATGAAATCGCGCTCCCGGATCACGGGAAGTACGTGGATGGCGCACAATAGGCGGTTTCTTCATTGCTTCCTTCCCCGCAAAGGTTTACAATAATTTGTAAATGGATGGATAAAAAGGAGCGAGAAAATTGGAAGTCAAAGATTTTATGATCCGCGATGTCATTACGGTAAAAAAAGAGACGACGATCCGGGAACTGTTAAAGGTGCTTGCCCACCACCGGATCGGCGGCGTACCGGTCGTGGATGCGGAAGGAAAGCTGCTCGGCATGGTCAGTGACGGGGATGTCATCCGCTTTTTGCAGCCAAAGGCACGGACCGTTTATGATTTTTATATTACGATCGTGGTAAATGAGCAGGAAGACTTTAATGAAAAACTGGCGCACAGCCTGGACTTTCCGGTGGAAAAGATTATGAAACGGCGGGAATTGTATACGGTAAGGCCCGAAGACGATTTTGAAAACGCGCTGCGGATTCTGGCCAAACACCATTTTAAAAAACTTCCGGTCGTCAATCAGGCAGATCGTGTTGTCGGTGTCATCTCAAGAGGCGATATCATGCGCCAGATTACGGATAAATTGCTCAACAGCTAAATCAAAATGTTTAGACCGGCCTCCCCGGGGAAGACTATACATATCAGTCTTTCGGGGAGGTCAAATCATGAACGGAACTTCAATGCCGCAATCTCCTGAACCGTTGTGGCGCAAAACGGCCACGATGCCGCAATTTCCGCCGTTAACGCAGGATATAGAAGCCGATGTGGCTGTTGCGGGCGCCGGAATGGCCGGAATTGTAACCGCTTATTTGCTGGCAAACGAAGGCTATAAAACAATCCTGTTTGATGCCGGATCCATTGCAAATGGCACAAGCGGGCATACGACGGCAAAAATCACCGCACAGCACGGGCTCATTTATGATGAATTGATCCAGCATATAGGAAAAGAAAAAGCATCCCTTTATTACAAAGCAAACGAAACCGCTGCATCGTTCATTGAACAAACGATCCTGAAGCACGGGATCCGCTGTGATTTTTCGCGGCAGGATGCCTTTCTCTATACCAATTCCGATGCATATATTGAAAAACTGGAAAAAGAAATGCAGGCGTATGAAACCCTCGGCATCCCGGGAGAATGGATCGGTTCGCTGCCGGACGGGATTCCCGGGAAAAAAGCGGTGAAAATGGCCGGGCAGGCACAGTTCCATCCGCTTTCGTACTGAAAAGCACTGATTGAATATTTAATGGACAAAAAATGTCCCGATTTTTGAACAAACCACTGCGAAAGATATCGATTTTGGCAGCCCATTAAAAATTAAAACGGAAAAAGGGCATACCATGACGTGCAAATACATTTGCATCTGTACACACCTGCGAATACCGACGTTGCCGGGCAGCTCGTCAAAGGAAAACTTGACATGCGGGATCAATCTTTAGATGCGTTAAAAAATGACGAAGGGGCCGTTGTCCGTATTAACGGAAAGCGGGCAGGCGCCTACAAAGACCAGGACGGGAACCTCTATCTGGTCGATACGACATGTACCCATATGGGCTGTGAAGTGAAATGGAACTCGGGAGACCGCACATGGGACTGCCCGTGCCACGGTTCGCGGTTTGCTTGTACAGGCGAAGTGGTAGAAGGGCCGGCGAAAGAACCGCTGAAAAAAATCGATCAACAGGACTAAAGTGCTGCAAACACCGCCGCAATTCGACGGTGTTTTTCTGCTTCTATGCGCGAATTCGTGACTTTATGCCTATGTTACAAATTTTTCACGGGATTACAAAGAAGCGTTTTTGTGTAACCAAATCAACATTTTGCCGTTATCCGCCTGTTAAATCCGTGTGTTAGGATTTACGGTGTTGGCACAAAAGCCGGCAAAAAGAGGAGGTTACAATTTATGAAAAAAGCAGTATCAGCACTTGCAGCTGCGGTGACAATCACAAGCGTAATGGCTGTCAATGCACAAGCCGCAGCGCCGGATACTTATACCGTAAAACCGGGGGATACACTTTGGGGGATCTCTCAAAAATACAATACATCCGTTAAAACATTAAAACAAAATAACCAACTTTCTACCGAAATGATTTATCCTTCACAAAAGTTAACCATTTCCCCGAAAAACGTTTATGTCGTTAAAGCCGGTGACACGCTGTCGGATATCTCGAAAAAATACGGCGTGCCGGTTGAACAAATAAAAGAATGGAACGATCTGTCATCGGATGTCATTTTCCCGCATGATCAAATCGTGATTCGTTCCAATCCGAACAGCAAAGTGACAGTAAAAGAACGTGCAGCGGAAGTTTCCGTAAAGCCGCAAACAAACACGGAAAATGCAAAAGTGGACGTGAAAAAGCCGACCGTGCACGTGGAATCTTCCAAAGAGGCGGCTCCAAAACCGCAGGGAAAAACGATGACCGTCACCGCGACCGCTTATACAGCCAATGATCCGGGCTGCTCCGGCGTTACAGCGACAGGCATCAATGTTAAAAATAATCCGAATGCAAAAGTGATTGCCGTCGATCCGAATGTAATTCCGCTCGGTTCAAAAGTATATGTCGAAGGTTACGGGACCGCTGTTGCAGGCGATACGGGCGGAGCCATCAAAGGAAACCGTATCGATGTCCTCGTCCCGGATTCAGGAAAAGCCGCCAACTGGGGGCGCCGTACGATCCAAATCACCGTACTGGATTAACAGGCGTACGGATGGAGATCCGTTACTTGCACCCGGTACGGCAAAACAGAAAACATTCAGGAAGTGACGTGAACGATGGGGGAAGTACCGCATTTTGAAACACCGCCCGGCCGCGTAAATCCAGAGGAAAAGGATTTACCCGGCCGGGCGTTTATTTTTTCTTGGCAGCGTGTGAAAAACATTGTAAAGTAGAGCTAGAAAAAGAAAGGAGTGATCCGTTTGTCTTTTCCATTGATCATCGCCGAAAAGCCTGACCAGGGGCGCACCCTTTGCTCGGTTTTTCCGCATGTGAAACGGGAGGGGTATATTGAAATCCGGCCGAATGAGATCTTCCCGGAAGGCGCTTTCTGCACGTGGGCGATCGGCCATTTAACCCAGCTCGTCCCGCCGGAACATTACAATCCCGCCTGGAAGCAGTGGAAACTGGAAACGCTGCCGATTCTCCCGAAAAAATTCAAATATGAAGTGACAAAGCCGAAATACAAGCAATTTCAAATCGTCAAAAAACTGGTGAAAGACGCACGCGTGACCAATATTATCCATGCAGGCGATGCCGGCCGCGAAGGAGAACTGATCATCCGCAACATCCTTCATTTGTGCGGCGCCAAAAAACCGCTACGGCGCTTGTGGATCTCGTCTTTAACCCCTCAGTCGATCCGGGAAGGGTTCCGCCATTTATTACATGATGAAGACACCCGCCCATTATATGACGAAGCATATGCCCGCGCCTGTGCAGACTGGCTGGTCGGCATGAATGCCTCCCGTGTCTACAGCCTGCTTTTAAGGCAAAAAGGCATGCGTGATGTCTTTTCCGTCGGCCGCGTCCAGACGCCTACGCTCGCTTTAATTGTAAAAAGGGAGCTGGAAATTGAACATTTCAAACCCGAACCGTTTTGGGAAGTCACCGCAATGTTTCAATTTGATGACAAACAATACGAAGGCAAATGGGTGAAAGATGGCGAATCGCGTTTGAATGACCCGGCCATGGCAGCGCGGATTGCCGCATTTTGCCGGCAAAAACCGGCAGAAGTTGCAGCATTAAAAAAAGAAAAAAAGGAATTCCAGCCCCCGCTGTTGTTTAACTTATCATCTTTGCAGGCAACCGCGAACCGGGCTTTTCAATTTCCGCCGAAAAAAACGCTTGATCTTGTCCAATCCCTCTACCAAAAAGGGATCGTTTCCTATCCCCGTTCTGATTCCCAGTATGTGACAAAAGGGGAAGCCGAAACTTTTCCCGGTATTTTGGAAAAATTATCTGCCTTCCCGGAATATGCTCCGTATTTCCCGCTTCCAAAGCGCTCCATCCTTCAAAATAAGCGTTATGTGAATGAGAAAAAGGTTTCCGACCACTACGCGATTATCCCGACCGAACAGGTGGCGGCGCCAGGCAGTCTTCCGGACGGCGAGAAAAAAATTTATGATATGATCGTCCGCCGCCTCATTGCCGCCCATTACGGCAATGCCGTTTTTCATTACACGACGGTGAAAACGGTCGTGGACAGCCGTGCAGTCTTTCTTTCCAAGGGTACGCAAATGGAAGCGGAAGGCTGGCGCAAAGTCATTTTTTCAAAAGAGAAGGAAAAAGGCGGCGTTTTGCCGGATGTAAAGCAGGGGGAAAAAGGGATTGTAAAAGATGCAAACGTAAAAGAAGGCAAAACGCAGCCGCCGAAACGGTATACGGAAGGCCAGCTCATCACGCTGATGAAAACGGCCGGAAAATATATTGAGGACGGGGAACTGGAAAAAGTCATGGCGGAAGTGGAAGGGCTCGGCACGGAAGCAACAAGGGCCGGCGTCATTACCATTTTAAAAGATCGGAAGTATATTGAGGTGAAAAAGAACCAGGTATATGCCACCGATAAGGCGAAAGTGCTCATCCGTGCCATCGGCGGCAAAATTCTGGCCTCTCCGGAAATGACCGCAAAATGGGAAAAACGGCTCCGCGAAATCGGGAAAGGGGCGGCCGAAGCAGCCGCTTTTATGGAACAGACGAAAAAGCTGTCCGAAAAAATTGTGCAAGATGCTGTTCAGGCAGCGGCCGAATGGGATTTTTCTGGCTTAAAAACGGATGGCATCAAAAGGCCGGGATCAAAATATACAATCGGGAAAAAAGCGGGCAAATGCCCGACATGCGGCGGCGACATTGTTGACAAAGGCAATTTTTACGGCTGCAGCGCCTACCGGAAATCGGGCTGCGCCTTTACGCTGTCAAAATCGATCCTTGGCAAAAAAATCAGCCTAGCCAATGCAAGGAAACTGCTGGCCGGCGAAGAAACAAGCATGATCAGGGGATTCCGGAAAAATGGCAAAACCTTCGATGCAAAATTGAAATGGGAGGACGGGAAACTCCGGTTTATTTTTGCAAAGCAACAAACCGGCCGCTGATTATTCAAGGGCCGGTTTGTGCGGAGCCTGTTTTTTCTTCCGGCTCATGAAAACGGCAATGGCAATAATGATCACCATGACGATAAAACTGGCATAAAACCCGGGGCGGATTTCTGTTTCCGCCAGTGTCCCGCTGATCGCAAGCAGCAGGAAAAAGATGCCGGCTGCGGCCGTGATTTTTCCGCCTCCGTTTAGTTTTAAGACGCGGAAAGCCGAAAGGATAATAAACAGCCAGTTCATCAGCAGCAAAATCCCGGCTGCTGTTGTAATGTATTCATAAATTTTCCCCGGCAGCAAAAGGGCCGTAATAATGGAAAGAACGAGGCCGCAAGCCGCAAGCCCGAGCGAAGGAAGCGGGAGGTTTTTCCATTTTTTCATTTTTTTTCCGAACCATTTTGGCGCATCCCCGTCATTCGACAAGGTTACGAGCAAATTGGTGACCCCGAACAGCGCAGCCGTCATCGTCGAAAAACCGGCAATGATAATGGCGCCGTTAAAGATGTGGGGGAAAAAAGCGAGATGATAGTCCGCCATTGCCTTGACAAACGGGCTTTCTTTATCATTAAAAGCCGTGTAGTGTTCCATTGTGACGGCAAGACCGAGCGAGACGATGTAAAACATCGTTAAAACGGCCAGCATAATTGATCCGGCTTTCGGGGCATCTTCTTTGTTTTTCAATTGCATCGCCATCAACCCGATCACTTCAATGCCGCCAAACGCATAAAACGCATAAATGAGCGAAGCCCAAAATCCCGCAATGCCATGGGGAAAATAGCCGTGGAGACCATCAGGGAGGCGCCCGCCCGTTCCCTTGCCGCCGTCAATCCAGCCAAAAAGGGCACAAAAGGCAAGCACAATAAACATGATGATGGCGGCCGTTTTGATGACAGCGAGAATGTTTTCCACCTTATCAAAACCTTTTGTGCCAAGCAGAACAACGGCAATGGAAAGGGCTGCGTAAATGGCGGCCAGTATCCATAACGGCACCGTATGAAACCAGAATTTTGTTAAAATAGACAATGCAGTCAGCTGGCTCCCCATAATGAGCACATTCGAACACCAGTAATTCCAGCCGCAACTGAAACCTGCCCAGTTGCCGTAAGCTTTTTTTGCATAATAGCAAAACGAGCCTTCGTGCGGGTCGCGTGCCGTCATTTTTGCAAGCGCGCGGAAAACAATGTATGTACCGGCGGCTGCAATCAGGAATGACAATACGATGGAAGGGCCGGTCGTTTTGATCCCGATACCTGATCCGAGAAAATATCCGGTTCCGATCGTACAGCCGACACCCACAAGCGAAAGCTGCCACCACGCCAGGCTGCCGTTTTTTGTCGCTTTAGATGGTTGCTTCTGGTTACCCATCCCGGTTCCCTCCTTTACCTTACATACTGTTTGATAAAGCAGGCCGGTTTATGTACAAGTCCCGGATGTTTCTTTCTGCTCTGTCTTCTACAGGCCCGAATACAGAGCAAGGCGGGGCGGCCGGAAAGAAGCCGGCAAAGTAAGAGAAACGTTTGGTCTAGCAGGCAAGTGGGAATCAAGTGGGAATAAGGAAGGGAAGAGAAAGGGGGAAGACGTTTGTTACATCTGTATAAAAACAAGGAAAACAACTGGAAATGGTATCAGCTGGAAAGTGTAGGCGAGAAAGAAATTGCACGGATTATTGATGAAAACGAGGAATGCAAAACATGGATTGAAAATATAAAAAATGATGATACAAACACTTTAACGATTGATACGGACCAAAATGACCGGCCGTTTGTCGAAGGTTCGCTTATTTTTGACCAGCACACGATCAACCGTGAGGAACATGATATGTTTCACTTTTACATTACCGAACAGACACTGTTGACGGTAGATCTTGATTTTTCCAAGCTGAAAAATACGGAAATCGAAAAAGTGATCGGGCAGATGGCCTATTCCCGCAATGCCATTGAGGCATTTTTTATTATCATCGGCGCGATCGTAAACAATTACCTTGATAAAATAGACGAATTTGAAATCAAATTAAACGAACTGATCTGGGAGATCCAGAAAAGAAACGATATTGACACGCTCGATAAAATATACGAACGCCGCCACGAACTGCTCGTCTGCCGGAATTTGATGGTCCCGGTGAAAGAAATTTTATACGGCATGCAGGAAGGATTTGGCACTGATATTTTGGAATATCCGCAAGTCCAGCAAAGGGTGATGAAAATCGAAAGATGCCTTGCGCT
Organism: Heyndrickxia coagulans DSM 1 = ATCC 7050; assembly: GCF_000290615.1. GTDB lineage: Bacteria > Bacillota > Bacilli > Bacillales > Bacillaceae_C > Weizmannia > Weizmannia coagulans. Next base: position 66,944 of record NZ_ALAS01000206.1, on the reverse strand, counting down.
TTTGCAGGATTACCAGCAGGAAATCGATACACTGCTCAAAGTGGAAGAAGTCGTCTCAGGCCACAGGGGAAATTCGATTATGAAAACTTTGACCGTTTTAACGACGCTGTTTACCCCGATTTCCGCCTGGAGCGCCTTATGGGGCATGAACTTTAAAAACATGCCGGAACTCTCCTGGCGCTACGGCTATATTGCAGCGCTCGGCCTGATTGTCGTGAATACCATCCTGCTTTATATTTATTTGTACCGGAAAGGATGGACAGGCGATATTTTAAAAGGGAATAAGAAAAAGTCATTATTTAAATAGCCCTTTTCCGGCTCGGGACCGCCAGCTTTTTTGCGCCCGTTTCATTGATGTGAAAGCCAAATTCCTGTATGTTAAAAACAAAGAAAAGATTTCAAAAGGAGCGGTTCCAATGAAAGTGTACGGACCGGTTGTAGATGAAGAGACGCGCTGCATCCATTATGCTTCCCCGTTGGATGTCGTAGCCATCCGCTTTAAATGTTGCGGAAAGTATTATCCGTGTTATAAATGCCATGAGGAAGAAGAAGCCCACCCGGCCGAGCGGTGGGAAAAACGGGAATGGGATACAAAAGCGGTTCTTTGCGGCGTCTGCAAGCATGAAATGGCCATCCGGGAATATATGGGGGCAAGCGCTTGCCCGCATTGCGGCGCGCCTTTTAACCCCGGATGCGCCGCCCATTATCCGCTCTATTTCCAAATCGGCCAAGACAAGCCGGCTCGCCAGAAATTTTCACCTTGACCGCTTTTCTGAAATATGGTATCTTAAATGCAATCCAATCCTTTAGCGTATTAGAGTGATAACATAATAAAGAGAAAGTACAGGATGTGAAACCGATGTTTTTACCGGAAGGCAGCCAGGATGAAATGGGCACGATTGTCAAAAACCGCGCAACCGTGTTTGAAATGTTCCGTCACACGGCAAAGGAGCGGAATTATATGGAAATCTCGACACCGCTTGTTGAGTACGCGGATACGTTTACAAATGAAAAGGTCGGCATGAAGCTTCAAAATATGCTGAAATGGTTTGACGGCCGCGGCCAGATTGAAGTTTTGCGCCCGGACTGGACAACATCCATCGCAAGGGCGCTTTCGCAAAAACCGTTCCGGGCGTGTAAATGGGCTTACCAGGGTTCGGTGTTCAGGATGGATACCCCCGGCCTTGAGAGCCGACAGGTCGGGATCGAAATGGTGGGACTGCCGGAACTTTTAGGCGAAGGCGAATGCCTGTTTTTTGCCCATGCCTTTTTTAACAGGCTTGGTGTTACCGGGGTGATGGTGGAGCTCGGCCATGCCGGCATTTTTGAGGAACTGGTCGCACGCCTCAACCTGGAAGAAGGCCAGGTTGACCGGTTAAGAGGGGCCATGCACGATAAACGGAAAGATGAAGTATACGAGATTGCAAGTTTATGCGGCAATGCAGCGATGGCCGCGGAACTGGCGGGGCTTGTGGATGCGTACGGCCCGTTCGAAATGATCCGGACATTCCAGGAAAGATGGAAAACGGACCCGGCACTTTTCAATATGCTTGCCCATATCGAAAAGCTTGGCAAAATTTGCATGGCTGTCGGAATGGAAGACATCATGATTGACCTTGGCCGGGTGAAAAATCTGCCCTATTATACCGGCATTTTGTTCCGGGGATTTTTAAAACAAACCGGCGCTTCCTGCTTTTCCGGCGGGCGGTACGACATGCTGTACGAACAGTTCCACCGCCAAACAACAGCTGTCGGCATTGCTTTTGACGCCGATATTCTGGCAGAGGAACTGGTTCAGGAAGAAAAGCCGGAAAAAATCTGTATCATTGCCGGGGAAGAAACGCTTGCGGAAGCAGAAAAGCTGCGGGCTGCATACGGCGGGAAAATCGTGGATATCCGTTTCGGGCCGCCTGCAGAAGGCGAATTCAGTAAGGTCCTCAAGTTTAAAAACGTGGGCGGCCATTGGGAGGCGGAAGAAATTTGACGATCAGCATTGCCCTTACAAAAGGGAGAGTGGAAAAACAATTTTTGCAATATTTAAAGTCGCGCGGCTTTCATGTTGAACCGCTCGTTGAAAAAGGGAGAAAGCTCCTCGTTGAAACGGATGCATTCACCTGCATTTTCGTAAAAGGCTTTGATGTTGCAACATATGTAGAGTACGGCATTTGCGATCTTGGCATTGTCGGCGAGGACATTTTGGCGGAAACGCATCCCGATGTTTTCGACTTAATGCCGCTTCCATTCGGAAAATGCCGGTTTGCCCTTGCAGGTAAACCGGAGGCTGTCCGCCATCACCGGAAATGCCGGATCGCCACCAAATACCCGAATGTAACAGAGCAATTTTTCCGCGAAAAAGGGGAATCGGTAGACATCGTGAAACTCGAAGGCTCCGTTGAACTCGCGCCGATCGTCGGCCTTGCTGATGCAATTGTCGACATCGTGGAAACGGGTAACACATTGAGAGAAAACGGGCTTGCCGTCATAGAGGAGATCCGGCCGGTCACAGCGCGGCTGATCGCCAACCGGTCGACGTTAAAAATAAAAAAGCAGGCAATCCGGCCGTTTATTGAAAAACTACAGGGAGAAGGGGTCGCAAAATGATACGGGAATACACAAAAAAAGCATTTGCCGAAACGTTTCTGCAATCGAAAAACAAGAGCGGCACGCACGATGAAGACGTGCTCCGCACCGCGAAGGAAGTGCTGGAAGACATCCGCTTAAACGGGGATGCCGCCGTGAAAAAATATGCCGCCCAATTTGACGGGGAAGTGCCGGAACCGTGGGAAGTTTCTCCGGAAGAACGCATACAGGCATGGCGCGAAGTTCCGCAGGATGTGATTTCCGCCTTGCAAAAAGCAGCGGAAAATATCCGCCGTTTCCACGCGAAACAGCTGCAAAACTCCCGGATCATGGAAATGAATGAAAATATCATTTCAGGCCAGCTGTTCCGGCCGGTGGAAAAAGCCGGGATTTATGTGCCGGGCGGGACCGCCTGCTATCCGTCATCCGTCCTTATGAACGCGATCCCCGCTGTCCTTGCCGGCGTAGAAGAAGTGGTCATGGCGACACCGGCCAGAAACGGCACGAAAATTGCCCCTGTTTTGTCCGTAGCGGCCGATATTGCCGGTGTCGGCACCATTTACAAACTTGGCGGCATCCAGGCGATCGGGGCGCTTGCATACGGCACGGAAACGATTCCTGCAGTCGATAAAATTGCCGGCCCTGGGAACGCATATGTCGCCGCCGCCAAATCGCTTGTATACGGCACGGCCGGCATCGATCTGATCGCAGGCCCGTCGGAAGTCGCCATCATTGCCGATGAAAATGCCAACCCGGCATATATAGCGGCCGATCTGATCGCCCAGGCCGAACACGACGAACGCGCAAGAACGTTTCTCCTCACGACGTCGCAGAAACTGATAAATGAAACAAAAGCGGAACTTGAAAAACAGCTTGTTGTCCTTCCGCGTCGCGGCATCGCGGAAGTGTCCATCAAGATGCAAAGCGCAGCCGTGCTTGTTGCATCGATAGACGAAGCTTTTGCGCTTTCAAACCGGCTTGCCCCGGAACACTTGGAAATCCAGGTGGAAAACCCGCTCTTGCAGCTGTCGAAAGTGAAAAATGCCGGCTCCGTTTTTCTCGGCGAAAACACGCCGGAAGCCATCGGCGATTATTACGGCGGCCCGAACCACGTCCTGCCGACATCGGGAACGGCGCGGTTTTCTTCCGGTTTGTCTGTTGATGATTTTTATAAAAAAATCACCTATTTGTATTATGGTGAAAAAGCTTTACAGCAAGCGGCGCCGGATGTGATGGCAATTGCTGCACAAGAGCGGCTCGAAGGGCATGCGCGGGCGGTCCAAAAACGGGTGAAAGGGTGAGTGCGTTGCGGAAAGCGGCAAAAAGCAGAAAAACAAATGAAACATTGATTGAAATTGCTGTCAATCTGGACGATCCGGCGGAAGTTGAAGTGAGTACGGGCGTCGGATTTTTTGACCACATGCTCGAACTGTTTGCGCGGCACGGGCGCATCGGGCTTGTTGTAAAAGCGAGCGGCGATTTGTACATTGACAGCCACCACACCGTCGAAGACACCGGGATTGTGCTCGGCCAGCTGGTGCGTGAAGCGCTCGGCGATAAAAAAGGCATCACCCGTTACGGCTCCGCCTATGTCCCGATGGATGAAGCGCTCGGCTTTGTCGCCCTCGACATCAGCGGCCGCCCTTTCCTGCATTTTGAAGCGGAATTTGAAAACCCGAAGCTCGGCAATTTTGACACAGAGCTTGTGCGCGAATTTTTCCAGGCGTTTGCATTCCAGGCGGCGGTTACCCTCCATGCCAGGGTACTGTACGGCGCCAACACCCATCACAAAATCGAGTCGCTGTTTAAGGCGTTGGGGCGGGCGTTTCACCAGGCAGTGGAAGTTGACCCGGAAATCAAAGGCGTCAATTCGACAAAGGGGCTGATAGAATGATCGCAATTGTCGACTACGGCATGGGCAATATTGCAAGCGCCTCGAACGCTTTCCGCACGCTTGGGCTTAAGGTTGCCGTAACGGACGACCCGGAAAAACTCGGCGCCGCCACCCACATCATCCTGCCCGGCGTCGGCGCATTTAAAGCAGCAGTGGACGAGATTGAAAAGCGCGGGTTGCGGCCGGTTTTGACGGAGCTTGGGAAGAAAAAGCCGTTTCTCGGCATTTGTCTCGGGATGCAGCTGTTATTTGAAACGGGATTTGAAAATGGCGTTTCCGAAGGGCTCGGCTTGATCCCGGGGACGGTGGAACGGATTCCGGCAAATGAAATTTTACCGCATATCGGCTGGAATACGCTCGATGTGAAACCGGGTTTTCCGGCTTTTGCGCCGTTTCAGCATCAGTATGTGTATTTCGTCCACTCCTACCAGGCGAAAACAAAGGCGTCTTATATTGTGGCTTCAACCGATTACGGGGCGGAAATTCCGGCCATTGTCAAAAACGGGCATGTGTACGGAATGCAGTTTCATCCCGAAAAAAGCGGCAAAACCGGCATGGCACTGTTAAAAACATTTTTGCAGGAAAGCAGTTGGGAGGTACAGGCATGAGAATCATCCCGGCCATCGATTTAATTGGCGGAAAATGCGTAAGGCTTTACCAGGGGGATTTTAACCGAACGACAGAAGTGGCGAAAGACCCGGTGGCACAGCTGGAACGCTTTATTGAAATGGGGGCGGAAATGGTCCATATTGTCGATTTGGACGGCGCAAAGGCCGGCCGGCCCGCACAGTTTGAACTGATTGCCTCTTTGTGCAGGCATGCCGCCGTTCCGGTTGAAGTAGGCGGCGGCATCCGCAATTTGGACACCGTCCGCAAATATGCGGAAATGGGCGTTTCCCGGATTGTGATCGGGACGGCCGCCATCGAAGACCGGGATTTTTTTAAAGCGGCGGTCGCCGCATACCCGGAGAAAATCGTCGCCGGCATTGACGCAAGAAATGGGAAAGTCGCGGCCCACGGCTGGCTTGCAGTTACCGAAATGGATTACATCGGTTTTGCAAAAGAAATAGAAAGCTTGGGCGTGCGGCGCATCGTCTTTACCGATATATCGAGGGATGGCACCATGAAAGGCCCGAACCTTGATGCGTTAAAAATGCTCATTGAAGCGGTCAGCTGTGACATTATTGCTTCCGGCGGCATCACAAGCGAAGAAGACGTGAAAAACCTGGATGCAATCGGCATCAGGGAAGGGATTGTCGGCAAAGCGGTTTATGAAGGCAAAATCCGGCTCAAGGGGGCGGCAGGATGATCGCAAAACGGATTATTCCGTGCCTCGATGTGAAAGACGGGCAGGTCGTAAAAGGGACAAATTTTACCGGGCTCCGCAATGTCGGCGATCCCGTTGAGCTGGCAAAATTTTATTCGGAAAGCGGCGCTGATGAACTGGTTTTTCTTGACATTACCGCGACCCACGAACAGCGCGATACGGTCGTCAATATGGTTGAAAGGACAGCTGAAAATGTGTTTATCCCGTTTACGGTCGGCGGCGGCGTACGGACGATTTTTGACGTGACCCGCCTGTTAAAGGCCGGCGCCGATAAAGTGTCGGTGAACTCGGCTGCGTTCAAAAACCCGGAACTGGTCCGAAAGGCATCCGTCCGTTTCGGCGCGCAGTGCGTCGTTGTGGCGATTGATGCAAAAAAAGCCGCGGAAGGGAAATGGACTTGTGTCGTGAACGGCGGCCGCATCGATACCGGAATCGATGCGATTGAATGGGCGAAGGAAGCAGAACGGCTCGGCGCTGGGGAAATTTTATTGACGAGCGTTGATACCGACGGGGTAAAAGACGGCTTTGACCTGCCGCTGACAAAAGCGGTTGCCGGCGCCGTAAAAATTCCCGTGATCGCCTCGGGCGGCTGCGGCAAACCGGAGCATTTTGCCGAAGTGTTTAAAGAAACGGGGGCTTCTGCTGCCCTTGCCGCCTCCATTTTTCACGACGGCACGTTTACCATCCGGGAAGTAAAGGACATTTGCAGCAAAGAAGGGGTGAACATCCGTGAAGCTTGATTTTTCGAAAGGGCTGATTCCGGCAATTGTGGTCGATGATGCGACCGGGGATGTGCTCATGCTGGCTTATATGAATGAAGAAGCGTACGAAAAAACACTTGAAACGAAAGAAACCTGGTTTTATTCCCGGTCCCGCGGCAGCCTTTGGCATAAAGGCGAAACGAGCGGAAACACGCAAAAAGTAAAATCGCTCCAGGCGGATTGTGATGCCGACACGCTTTTAATCCGTGTTGATCCGGAGGGCCCTGCCTGCCACACGGGGGAAAGGACATGCTTTTATACAAGGCTCGATGAAAACGGGGAAGCGGCGGAATCGGAGATCCCCTCCAACCGGCGCATCTTTGACGTGCTGGAAGACGAGGTGGAGAGCCGGAAAATAAAGCCGGTTGAAAATTCCTATACCAATTATCTGTTTGAGAAGGGCATCGATAAAATCGCGAAAAAATTTATTGAAGAAGCGGGCGAGGTCGTCATCGCCGCCAAAAACAACAGCAAATCAGAACTCATTTACGAAACGGCAGATTTGTTGTTTCATACCTTTGTCCTGCTGTCCAACCAGAATGTAAAACTATCGGAAGTGGAAGCCGAACTGCGGGCCCGTTCCGCCAAAAAAGGCAACAGCAAAGGCGACCGAAAAAAAATCGAGAAATGGTAATGGAAAGGAGTTTTCTTTCTTGTTCCTCTGGAAAAAGTGACATTGACATGGGATCATTTGCAGTAGCGTAATGATTTGATTGCGCATAAAAAAATCGCCCTTTCTGTAGTGTTGGCTTGGCCACTTACATTTACTGGAAAGGGCAATTTTTTGTGGGAATCATGTAAAAAAGGGCATCCAAAAGGCCATAAAGAATGACTTTTTGGACAGCCCCTTTTCCATCATGTAAATGCCCGGCACAGCGGAATCATTTACAAACCCGGATGTAATAATACAGCGTCGTTCCGTCCTTCACTTTTGAGAGCACTTCATGCCCGTGCCGTTTGCACGACGCCGGCACGTTGATAAAAGATTGCGGGCAGTCGGCGATCACTTCCAATATTTCCCCGCCTTCTAATTTTTCGATTGCCTCAAGCGTGTAAAGCTCCGGATACGGGCATGATTCGCCGCGGACATCCAATGTTGCATCCACAGTAAAATTTTCCGCCATTATTTCCGCCTCCTGATTACGCAGACGTTTTCTTTTCGAATAACGTGCGTTTTGCATTTATTTTCTTCGTATACCAATTTTCCCGCCATACGATGAGAAGATAAAGGGCCAGCAGAAAAGCGCCCGTACCGAAGAGCGCACCGCCCCATCCGAATGACGTTACAAGATTGACTTCCGGCCATCCTTTGACAAAAACATTGAAAATGCCCCAATGATCCCATCCGTATGCCAGGAGGGTGGCCCCAACGATATTGCCGGCGCCGACTGCAAAAAATTGCACCTGGCCCTCCGTAATGCGGTACATCCACCCTGTTTCACAGCCCCCGGCAATGACAATGCCAATGCCAAACAGGACGCCGCCGAAAAGGGCACCCGGGCTTGCCCAGTGGATAACAGGGGCTTCGCCTTTAAAAATGAAAATGGCGGTGCCTGCCGTCTGGATCGCCATTCCGGCAATGATCGCTTTTCCGAGCGTGCCCCGCCCGGTCAGCCATAAATCCCTGAGCCCGGAAGTAAAGCAAATTTGGCCGCGCTGGATCAGTATCCCAAATGCCGCCCCGAACAGCGCGGCAAGCCCGAGCATCACTTTGCCGGATATGAGATACCAGGCGGCAATCAGCGCGATGAAAAGCAGAACCAAAACAGCAGCATAAAGCTGGTAGTTCCCGTGTTGCGGATCCGGCTGTGTGCTTTTGGCAGCATGCCGGCTGAACGAAATTTTTGGTTTTCCTTTAAAAATAGGCAATACGGCAAGTTTGACGCCAAAATAAGTGCCGATCGCGGTGCCGGCAATAAAGAGCCAGGCGTGGAGAGAAAATTGCGGCAGCCCCGTAAAAAAGGCAGCCAAATTGCAGCCCATCGCAAGGCGCGTTCCGAATCCGGCGATGATGCCGCCAAAGAACCCCCACACCCAGCGTCGTTTCAGGCGGGGAATCTTCCATTTGAAATTCTTGCTGGCAAGGGCACTGAACAAACTGCCAAGCAGCATACCGATGACCAGCCATCCGTCAGTCCGGTCCTGCGGCTCTCCGGTCAGTTTGATCGCTTTAAAATATGCCCAATCAGCTGTATCAACGCCGAACAGCTGCAGTAAATTCCCTCCCCAACGGGTAAATTCGCCTGTGACGGCCCAGAGCGTTCCGGTTAGCCCAAAATAAAAAGCAGCAAATACCCCTGCCAACAGTAAGACAATAAAAGGATTCCAAAACCCGCTGAACCACTTTTCATGGGCTTTTTCCAACCATATACGCATGCCTTCCCAGCCTCCTTCATGAAAAATCATACATTCCCTATTATAGCAGAGATTTCCGCCGGCACATTGATAAAAGCAAAGGCTGTGAGCGATTTGCTTTTTCAAATCTGAAAATAATGGTAAAATAATGAAATATATTATGCGAAAGGAGGGAGGCGGCCCGGGGGAAGGCGTAATACCCGGACAAGCGACGCAACAAATGGGAAACAATCAAAAAAGCGGAATGTTTTACGCGTTTTTTGCGTATTTTTTGTGGGGCCTTTTTCCAATCTACTGGAAAATGGTTGAACAGGTGCCTGCCCTTGAAATTCTGGCGCACCGCATATTCTGGTCTTTTATTTTTATGATCCTGCTTTTAGCCTTTTTAAGGAAAATGGGGGATTTAAAAACCAGCATAAAAGAAGGGGTCCACCACCCGCGCACGCCGCTTTTACTGCTTCTTGCATCCGTGCTTGTGAGCGGGAATTGGTTTATCTACATATGGGCGGTCAACAACGGGCATGTCATTGAAACAAGCATGGGCTATTACATTAACCCGCTTGTCAGCATCCTGCTCGGCATGATCTTTTTGAAGGAAAAACTGAACAGGTGGCAGCTGATTGCTTTCCTGCTTGCAGCATGCGGCGTCGCAATCCAGACGTTCAGCTTCGGGCATGTTCCCTGGATCGCCATCGGCCTTGCGCTCACATTCGGGTTTTACGGCCTTGTGAAAAAGAAAGTGGATATTGATGCTTTTATCGGCCTGACATTCGAAACCTTCTTTATGATGCCGGTTGCGTTTATCTATTTAACGATGATCCAGGTAAAAGGCACTGCATCGTTTGCAACAGTTTCACCGGCTGTTACTGTACTGCTGATCGGCACCGGCGTTGTGACAGCCATCCCGCTCATTTGCTTTGCGCAGGGAGCAAGGAGAATTTCCCTGACGATGATCGGCTTTTTCCAATACTTGACGCCGACAATGACGCTGATTATGGGCATTGCCTTTTTCAAGGAACCTTTTACACATGTGCAGCTGCTGTCCTTTGCTTTTATCTGGCTGGCGCTCGTTGTGTTTTCCGTGTCCGGCTTTTTGCCGAAGAAAAAATACCATGTGGAAGAAGTTGCCTGAATCAGCAGCCCATGCCGGAACAACGGCACAAAAAATGCGATGGAAGCGGCGGGAAACCAGGATTGTGCCCCGCCGCTTTTGTCTGCCGAAAATCCAAAAACAAAAGTAGGTCATGATTTTCAGGCTGGCTTTTTTCGAATAGAAAATTTCAGGTATAATAGGGATGATTGATGCATAAGGGAGATTGGTTTATGTCCAGGTTCCAGTTCCGCCCGGCAACGTTTAAAATGGTTTTCTTCATGTATTTGCTGGGCACGGTTATTTTTGCGATTTTGTATTTGCTGCCGGTTTCACACAAACAGCCGTTGCTGCCGTCAGATGCTTTTTTTCTATCCGCAAGCGCCATCAGTGCAACAGGGCTGTCCACTGTTACCGTTGCGCAGGCACTTACAACGGCCGGAAAAATCATCCTGCTCATCCAGATGGAAATCGGCGGGATCGGCGTCATGGCCTTGGTCGGCGCGCTTTTGATCGTATTGCGCACGAATGCGCCTGTTCCGTCACAAACATTGATGATTTTTGACCAGAACCAGAACAGCAGCCGTTCGATATCAAAACTGATGGCCTTTATTGTAACGTACACATTGATCGTCGAAGTGGCAGGCTTTCTGCTGATTCTGCCGGCTGCGCTGCATCACGGCAGCCATTCTTTTGCCGCTTTTTTTCTTTCAGTGTCGACATTTACAAACGCCGGCTTTGAAATTTCCGGAAACGGGCTTGATGACTTCAAAGGCGAACCGTTCGTGCTCGCCGTGTTAACCTGTATGATCATTCTGGGCGTCCTCGGGTTCGCCGTTGTAATGGAGTTTTTGCAGTCGCGCCGGAAAAAGAAAAGCCTTTATTTCAAAGTAAATGTTTTGATGCACGGCATTTTGCTTTTGGCCGGCTTTCTATTCTTCTTTTTTGTAGATTTTATACATATGCCGGGGCTTTCTTTTACAGATAAAATCATCCAGTCCCTTTTCTTCAGTGCGGCGCCAAGAAGCGGGGGTCTGGCATCGCTCGATTTGCACGTTTTTTCTTTCCCGTCTTTGCTGTTTATGATCGTGCTTATGTTTATCGGCGGGTCGCCAAGCAGCTGTGCCGGCGGGATCCGGACGACCACATTCGCCGTCATTCTTGCCAAATTGTGGTCTGTCATCCGCGGTTCAAATGAGACGCATATGTTCAGAAGGACGTTGTTTGCCGAAGACGTAAACAAAGCCTTTCTCGTCTTTTTCGCTTTTCTTTTTTTGTTCTTTTTCTCGTTTTTTGTATTGTCTTTTACGGAAAAAGCAGCGCCGTTTCCGCTTGCATTTGAAATTATGTCGGCGCTGTCGACATGCGGCTTTTCCCTCGAGATCACGGCCGGGCTGACGGTGTTCGGCAAAATCTGGCTGGCTTTCCTCATGCTAATTGGCCGTCTCGGGGTGATTATTTTGATCTATACCTTTATGAATCAAAAAAAATCCACAATCAAATATGCAAAAGAATCCATTTTAATCGGTTAGGGGTGGGATTGTGAAACATTTAAAAGAAAGTTTTCTTGTGCTCGGGCTCGGCCGTTTCGGGTCGAGTGTGCTGAAAGAACTGGCGAGGCTCGGATATGATGTTGTCGGCGCCGATAAAAATGAAAAGGTGCTTCAGGATGAGGAACTGCAAGACGCCGCTTCGTATCTTGCGGAAGGCGATGTGACCAGCACCGCTTTTTTGGAAGAATTGAATGTGGACAATTTCGATGCGGTGGTCGTCAGCATAGGAGACGATTTTGAATCTGCCATTTTAACGGTGCTTGCTTTAAAAGATCTTGGCTGTGAAACGGTTTATGCGAAGGCGAATGATCAAAAGCGGGGGAGGGGCTTGAAAGGGGCAGGTGCGACCGACGTGTTTTTCCCTGAAGAAGAAACGGGGCGCCGGGTTGCCTACCATATTGCAAACCCGGGCATTTTGCAGTATATCCGCCTGTCGCCGTATTGCTCCGGCCTTGAGATGACAGTGCCGGATGATTTTATCGGAAAGTCTCTGGCAGAACTCGATTTCCGCAACAGGTACAAAGCCCTTGTTGTAATGGTCACTTCCCAGTCTGAAGAAACGCCGGTTGTCTCCCCGGCACCGGATTATATCTTTCAGCCGGGGGATACCATTTTCACAGTCGGTGCGGAAAAAGATTTGGAGAGGCTGCGCCGGAAATATTACTAGCGGGGTGAGGCGTTTTCCGGCTGCGTTAAAGTTGAAATGGGGGGCTGCCGCTGTTCCGGGGCGGTGCTTCCCATTCGGGGCGTGCGGCGCGGGAGCCGGAAAAACACTTACCTGCCGGGAGATAAGTCTCCTGCCCCCTACATATTTTGCAAAAAAATCGTTGCGGTTAAATACCGCCTTGCGAGCATTTGAAAATATGCCGTAAAAACGGAAAGCGTCGCGATGACAATGGTGTTGCGGATGGCTTCTTTTTTCGGGTCATCCGGCGATATGTATTTTGATATCATCTCTTCTGCTTTTTCGGTAATCATACCCTCCATTGCCGAAATCATATGTTCATGTTTTCCGGCCGGGAACCGCCCGACTTCCCGCATGGAATTGAGTTCCTCAAAAAGCTGGGAATAAGTGACATACAGCTGTACCGGATTAATCAAATCATCATGCTCGTCTTCGGGGTCATTGACGATCAATTGCAACAGCTTGCGGATGGAATCGAAATCAAGCGCCGTTTTTAAGTCTTCCACCAGAAACAGCAGCGCCATCTGGTCAATCGAATATTTTTTCCCTTTTTCCGGCGCCACGATCATTTCTTTAATATCGCGCTTTACCCAGTTTTGAATCGCGGTCAGTGTAAAATTTGTATTTTCAATCTGGCTTCCGAGCGCCACGATTTCATTTAACGAAAAACCGAAGTCATCCGTGTTCTTCTTCAGTATTTTTGTGAAAATGGGGGGCATTACAGCAGCTGCAAAGGGACGGTGCGGGTCTTTTCCGCCATTTTTCTTTGCCCATAATGCCTGTAAAAACGCTGCAGGCGTCATCGGGCCTGATCCCTTCAGCGCAAGCAGCAGATCTGCCATTTCCCTGCGTGTCATTTGAAATAGTTCCATTAACAGCACCTCCCAAACATTGGCATGCTACTTTTTATCGTAAGATTGATGGATGGAAAAGTCAATGATCATTGGGTGTCGAGTTTTCCCCGCTGTGCCGGACTGCGGGGGATGCCTTATTTTTCAGGCGAAACTTTCCATGCTTCCGGGAAGAAGACTTGCCCCTGTCCCGGTTTTGAAAAAAGTTTAAAGACGGCTTTTAAGGGGAAATAGAAACCGGGAATCACATTCTTTTGTGAAAAAGACTTGCATTTTAATTGATAAGTTCATATAATAGGTTCATAGGAACTTAGTATAAAAATAGAAAAGGGGAAATAAAGTTGAAGAAATTTTTTGCGTTGCTCCTGGCATTTACGTTTGCCTTTTCAGTGGTCGGGATTCACTTTTCAAACCCGGTTGACGCAAGAGGATACCGTTCCGTTAAACGGTCTTACCAGTCGGTGCCAAAGACGACAACACCGTCGTCAAAACAACAGTCCCATTACCAGTCAAAAACGAACCAAAATACAAATCCGATTTCCGGCAATAAAGCCAATTCGGCGTCGTCTTCATCGAGAGGCAGCTTTGTCAAGGGGATGCTGCTCGGCGGACTTGGCGGCATGCTGTTCGGCTCAATGTTCAGCCATCTGGGCGGTTTGGGGACGGCTTTGACGGCAATGGTCAATATTTTAATCTTTATTGCGCTGATTCTCATTGTCATCAAATTGTTCCAATCCATATTTGGCAACAGGAAAAAAGATCGCGAGGCCTATGACAGATGGAAACATTAAAACTGTCGGAGCAGGATTTGATTAACGCGGTCTGCATGTATGTGGCAGACCAGCATTATGCTTATCCGGAAAATGTGATGGCGGTGCTCACATACGATGATGATACCGGCTACGGCGCAGATGTCGAACTGAACGGCAGAGATCTCGATCCGCTGACTGAGCCGAAACTGATTCAAGCCATCCGCAAATATTTAGAAGAAGCATATAGCATTGACCCGTTTGCCGTCAGCATCCGCCTGGAAATTGAGGATCAAGATGGCATGGTGGCATACGTGGATTAAGAAACAGCCTGGTATTTTGCCGGGCTGTTTTACTCTATCTTGATACATATTTGTTCCGCCCTGCGCCGGTTCCTGCGGCAAGCATGAGGATGCCGCAGATCATCATGATGACGACCGGCATATGCCAATTGTGCGCACGGTCGTACAGCCAGCCGATCAAAAACGGGCCGGCCGCCGCCACAAGGTAACCGGCTGACTGGCTCATGCCGGAAAGATTGGCGGCTTCAGTGGCCGTTTTCGAACGGAGGCCGATAAACGCAAGCGCGAGGCTGATGCTGGCGCCCTGGGCGATGCCGATCAAAATGATGCAAATCCACATCCAAAACATATGCCCGCCGTACAGAAGGCCTGTAAGCCCGCACAAATAAAAAATCGTGATTCCGAAAACAAGGGGAATCTGGTTTTTCATCCGCTCCGCCCAAATCGGCGTCATAAAGGTAGCGGGCAGGCTGACGAACTGCATGATTGACACCATCCAACCGGCCGCTACGAGGCTTGCCCCATGGCTGACCATAATTTCCGCAAGCCAGGCGATGGTGCTGTAAAACAGAAATGACTGCAGGCCGAGAAAAAGCGTCACCTGCCAGGCGAGCGGGGACAGCCAGACGGATCTTCCGGGCGTTTCCTGATGGGCAGAAAACTTTACCCTCGCGTGCCTGCGCAATTGCGGAATCCATACCAAAGCAGCCAGTACAGAGAGGATGCCCCAGACGAGCAACCCCCATTTCCACCCGAGCCCCAACCCGTCCACAATCGGGACGCTGACGCCGGAAGCGAGCGCAGCAAATCCGCCCATAACGGTTGTATAAATACTCGTCATCAGCCCGAGTTTTTCAGGCACCCGGTGTTTAATGAGGCTGGGCAGCAGCACATTCCCGATTGCAATGCCTGTCCCGACAAAAGCTGTGCCGATATAAAGCATGGCGGCATTCCCGGCCGTGCGGGCCAAAATGCCGATAAATAAAATGACAATCCCAAGAAGCAATGTCAACTCCTGGCCAATCTGGCTTGCCAGTTTGGGCGCAAGCGGTGAAATCAGTGCGAAGGCAAGAAGCGGGAGCGTCGTAATAAATCCCGCTTGTGCATTTGACATATGAAGGCTGTGGCGGATCGTGCCGATAACCGGCCCGACGGAAGTGATTGCCGGCCTGAGGTTGGCTGCAATACATATAACGCCTGCCACAAGCAGCCCGGATAATACTTTTTCTTTCTGATCACCCATCTTTTTCTAAACTCCTTTAAAACTTTCCTGATTTAAAAATGGACAACAGCAGCCATAAAAGCATCAATGTCGCAACACCGAATCCGATCTCAATGATCGGGTTTTTCCAGATCACTGTCGACTGGCCGCTGATGGACGTTCCGATCATCAGCCCGACCATCAGGATACTAAAGGCGAGCAGGACGATCGCAAAGGAAAGCCGGTTGCTGATCCTGTCAAGTTTTTCCAAAAATAAATGCAAATCTGGTATCACGACCTCCATCCTGAACTTGCCTTTTCGCATCGTTTTGGAAATATCGCGCAAATTTTTCGGAAGCTCAAGCAAAATTTCCGCCTGGTCCAAAAACGTTTTCCATCCTTTCCGCGCGACCCTGCCCGGCCGCAACCGATCCCGCAGCAGCCTTTCCCCGAACGGGCGCGCAGCTGCGATCAGGCTGAATTCCGGGTCAAGCGATTCCACGACGCCCTCCACCGTAATCAGCGATTTGCCGAGTATCGTCAGATCGGCAGGGAAGCGGATATGGTATTTAAACGCGAGATGGTACAAATCATTGATCGCTTCCCGCAAGCTTAACTGGCTGAGCGGCAGATCATAATATTTTTCGCGGAGAACTTCGACATCTTCCTTCAGCAGATGAAGATCGGTTTCTTCCGGAATTTCCGCAAGCGCATCAACCGACTTCATAATGGCATTCGTATCCGCCCGCATCAGCGCAATGACGAGCGAGGCGCAATGGTACTTGGTTTCTTCCGTAAGCCGGCCGACCATGCCGAAATCCATATAGCAAATCACATCGCCGGGCAAAACGACAATGTTTCCCGGATGCGGGTCGCCGTGGAAAAATCCTTCCACAAAAATCTGCTGGAGCATCGAATGGATCAGCCGTTCAGAAATGACTTTTTTTCGGTACCCGGGGACGGTTTCACTGAAAAACCCGCTGATTTTCCTGCCCTTTATGTACTCCATTGTCAGGACTCTTTTTGTGGAAAAGTCCCAGTAAATTTTCGGAATCCGGATGTTTTCATCGCCTTCAAATTGTTTGGCGATCCGTTCCGCATTCCGGCCTTCATGGTAATAATCAAGCTCGGACAACAGCGCCTGGGAAAATTCTTCGACAATGTCCCGCAATTGGTAAGCCCTTGCCCATTCAAAACGGGACTCAAGGGAGAGGGAAAGGCTTTCCAATATTTCCAGATCGGTTTCAATGACCGGGCGGATATTCGGGCGCTGGATTTTGATCGCAACCGGCTCTTCCGTATGTAATTTGGCTTTATGCACCTGCCCGATCGATGCAGTTGCGAGCGGTTCCGGATCAAATTCAGCAAACAGCTCCTCAACGCCCGCCCCGAGTTCGTCCCTGATAATCTTTTTTACGTCTTCATACGGAAACGGCGTGGCATTATCCTGCAATTTTTCCAGGTCAGCAATCATCGATTCCGGCAAAATGTCGCGGCGGGAGCTGGCCAGCTGCCCGAGTTTAATGAATGTCGGGCCCAATTCCTCCAAAAACAGCCGGATCCTTTCCCCGGTGCTGCGATGGGGGATGCGGGGAGCCGCTTTTTTCGAGGGAAAAGGAAAGAAATCCGAAAGGCCCCAATCGTTGATCAAATAACCGAGGCCGTTTTTAATTAGAGCGCCGGCAATTTCCTGGTATCTTTTTCCGTGCTTCATCTTTCTGGAAAGCAAGCAACCACCCCCGGTTTTGTTTTATGCAAAAAAACAGCCGGCCCCAGGCAAAAGGGCCAACCGATTTACGGGTTCAACCGTTCTTCAAGCTGCTGGATGCGAAGTTCCAGCGCCTTGATTTCATCTTTTGTCGCAACATTCATTTCAGAAAGGATCTCGTTGACCCGGTCTTTCAAGGCCTGATTCAGTTCTTGTTTGGATTGTTCCCCTTTTTCCAGCAGTTCATCAATCAATTGTGTGGATTCTGCTTTTGTCAGGTTCCCTTTTTCCACGAGGCGGTTGACTGCCTTTTCTACTTGTTCTTTGCTGAGCACCGCCATGCCGAGGCCGAGTGATAACAATTGGTTCACTTTATCGCGCATTTCCAATTCCTTCCTTTCTCCTCTATCTTAATGTAATCATAGCCCAATCCGGCCGGAATCACAAACGGAAAGGTGTGTAAAAACGGCTAATTAACGGGCTATTTTCCCCAATGAGAGGCAATAAACGTATCGCGGCCTGACTTCGCCCGGTCTTCGTGATAGGCATTCGGGTTTTTCTTATAAAAATCCTGGTGGTAGTCTTCGGCAGGATAAAAGGGCTTCGCCGGCAAAATTTCAGTTACAATCGGCTTTTTGAATTTGCCGCTTTCTGCAAGCTGCTGTTTTGTAGCTTCCGCCAGCCGCTTTTGTTCTTCATTATGGTAAAAAATGGCCGCCCGGTAGTTAGAACCGCGGTCTTGGAACTGGCCGCCGGCATCGGTCGGATCGATTTGCTGCCAAAAGATTTCGAGCAGTTTTTCGTACGGAAAAACTTTGGGATCATATGTAATTTGGACGGCTTCGTAATGGCCAGTTGTTCCGGTCTTTACCTGTTCATACGAAGGATTTTCGACCGTTCCCCCCGTGTACCCGGAAACGACTTTTTCGATGCCGTCCCACTGGTCGAAAGGTTTGACCATGCACCAAAAACAGCCGCCGGCAAAAGTTGCTTTCTGAAATTGTTCCGCCATTTCTTCTCCTCCAAGGTGGTTCTTTTTCTAAATCGTAACATTTCTTGCGCACCACGACAAGAAAGAATGCCCGGCCTGCTGCGGAAAAATCAAAAAATTCCGGTTGCATCTGCCCAGTTTTGGGTTTTAGAACATATCTTTTTTGTATTGTCCACTAAAATGCAATTTTTTTAAAAAATGCGTTTAAAATTTGAACATTTTGTGAACATGAAGTAATATAATATACAAAAGGGAGGGTTGTGAAATGAAGGAATTTAAGGGGTACTATCTGCTTGCAACCGCTGAGCTGGTGATGAGTGTGGTTTTTCTTGCCATTCACTTTATTGTAAGCGCTAACACAACGGACTGGTCTTTGATTTTGTTTTGGGGTTTTCTGCTAGGGGGAATGATTACCTACGGGCTCGGAATGGCGTACTTGCTGATGCTTTGCGCGTCAGGGAAAGAATTGCCGAATGAATATCCGGAAAGCGATCCGTCATATAGAAAAGCGGGATAATCGTTCGCACAGCATGAACCCTGTAGACACGGGGTTTCTTTTTTTTGGGGGGGGAAAGCGGGCGCCGAACAATCCGGATTGATCAAGGCTTGACATTTAAAAGCGGAGGGAAAGGAGTCCTTTTTTATGCAAAAAAACGATGCCGCAAAGGGCACCGTTAGTCTTCTTTTTGAACATTTGCCGCCTGCGGGCCGCGTGATCCTTCTTCCACATCAAATGATACTTTCTGGCCTTCTTCAAGCGTTTTATAGCCTTCACCCTGGATGGCCGAGAAATGGACAAACACGTCGTCTCCGCCTTCCCGTTCAATAAAACCGTAGCCTTTTTCACTGTTAAACCATTTTACTGTACCATGTTCCACGTTGAATGCCTCCTAATTTTTAACCTTTCTTGCTTTTAATATATCCAGAATCCCAGGTTTTAAACGCCTTTTTCACTTGCAGGCAAAAATTTGCGGCTTTTTTTGGGTCCATCTGTCCTGAAAATATGCGCCGGCCGGTTTTCATCCCCGTTGTTGCCGCATCCATCCCAGGCATAAGCGTCCATTTGGAAAAAGCTTGGTACACTTTGCGGCATCAACATTTGATATAATCGGGCAGCCGTTGTAAACTTTTAAATAGCCGGATAGTGAAAACTTCATTACAAAAGGAGCTGTACCCATTCATGATTGTTTCCGGACAAAAGAAACATCAACTAATAGAAGAAACTTTTAAAGATCAAATAGATCATCCTGCTGTGATCAGCAAAAAACTCGAGCAGTCAGGCCAATTTATGGAAGCCGTCCGCAGCCTGATTGATTTATGCGGCGATGATCCGGACCGCGACGGATTGCAAGAAACACCTTACCGGGTGCTGAAGGCCTTTTTGGAATATACAGAGGGGTACCGGGAAGACCCGAAATTGCATTTGGCAAAAACATTTGACGTCGACCACGACCATAAGGAGCTCGTACTCGTAAAAGATATCGAATTTTATTCCATATGCGAGCACCACTTCGCGCCATTTTTCGGCGTCGCGCATGTCGCCTATTTGCCAAACGAAAAAATCACCGGCCTGTCGAAAATTGCGCGCATGGTCGACGGCTACGCCAGGCGTTTTCAGGTCCAGGAACGGCTGACAAAACAAATTGCGGATGCGGTGGAAGAGGTGCTTGAACCGCAGGGCACGATGGTGGTTTTAGAGGCCAAGCATATGTGCATGTGCGGGCGGGGCGTGAAAAAGGCGGATGCGTCCACGACAACGATGTCCTACCGCGGCATTTTTGAAGGGCGGGCGGATTTGCGCGCCGAATTTTTATCCTTGCTCAAATAGAAAAAGAAGGATGGTGTTTATGCTGGATGTGGACATATTGATCATCGGGGGCGGCCCTGCCGGCATTTCAGCAGCGATCTGGTGCAGCCGGCTTGGCATGGACCATCTGCTCATTGAGGAAAAAGAAATGCTTGGCGGGCAGCTCAGGCTGATCCATAATCGCATTATTGATTATCCCGGCCTGCAAGCGGAAAACGGGGAGGAAATGCGCAACCTTTTTGTCCGGCATGCCGAGTCGTTGCAGTGCCGGTACCGGGTGAATACGCGCGCCGTAAAAATAGATGGCGCCGGAAAAGTTGCGGTGGCGGAAACAGGCGGGCTTAAGACCAGGATCGGTTTTCGCTACCTGATTTACGCTGCCGGTGCCGTACGGAGAAAACTTGGCGTGCCGGGGGAAAAAGAGATGTTCGCCCGCGGGGAAATGTATTCAGCTACGAAGGACAGCCATTTGTTTAAAGGGAAATCTGTTGCAGTTGTCGGCGGCGGCGACCGTGCTTTTGAGGGCGCTTGTTTGCTTGCAGAAGCAGGGGCGCACGTCTACCTCATTCACCGCTCGGAACGTTTCAGGGCCAGGCAGGCTTATCTCAGCCGGGCCCAATCTTATCAGAACATCCGGATTTTGCCGAATAGGCGTGTGAAAGCCATTATCGGGGAAGACCAAACCGAAGCTGTGGAACTGGTCCGTTTAAGCGGAGAATCTTGTTTTTTGCCGGTATCCGCGGTCTTCGTCCGGATCGGGATGGAACCGAACAGCGGCCTCGTTCAGCATGTTGCCGGGACGGATGCAGACGGGTACATCGTATCGGACGGTTACGGGAAAACCAGGTGCGAATGGCTGTATGCAATCGGGGACAACTGCCTCGGCCCGCTTTATTCCAGTATTGCAGGGGCGGCCGGGCAGGGGGCTGCTGCAGCAAAGCATATTGCCTCCCGTTTGGCGGGGGAACGTGCCCGGACGGTAAAATAAACGATCTGCCGCGGCTTTACGGCCCCGCGCACGCCGGCTTAAGGCCGGGCAGCCGTGCGTTCCGGAGCAGGAAGGTGGGGCAAGCAAATGCCGGCTTTACGAATTGTTCAGTGGCGATGGCCTCAAAACACTTTGCCCTGCCCCTTTCTGTTTTTTAATCCCGGCCGCCAGGTTGTGGGGCATCTTCCCCGCCCAGCACCCGGCTGAAAGCGGCAGAAACTTTTTCGTATTCTTCGTCTGAATGGAGGGCGTCCAGGTCGCCTTCTTCGTCTGTTTTCAAGAAAAACACATCCAGGTCCCGGCCTGTCTGTTCCTCTAAATCTTCAACAAATGAAACGGCGGCATATTCGGTTCCTTCCAGCGACAATACACCGATGATTTCCACTTCCTGCTCACGCCCGTTTTCCGTAATTGTAAACACTTCACCCTGTTCAATATTTGCCAACGGGTCTCCTCCTTCATTTCCGTCTGTTGCGTATTGTATACAAAAACCGAAAAAACACGCCAAAAGAAAGAAAAGTGCGCTATCATGATAGCAGCCGGATCTCGGAAAGGGGTGTATATATGGATAAAAAAGACATGGAAGAAAAAATCATACAACAATACAAAATGGATGAGAAAATGATGGCGCTCATTTTTGCCCAATGGTGCGTGAATAATGGGCTAGATCCGGAAGAACTATACAGCAGGGCGTACCCGCAACAGGCAAAAAACGTCTTGCTGGAAGAAGCGCTTGCCCTGACGGTGCCGAAAGAAGAAGCAGAAGAAATCAGCAGCGGGACCGTGTTGAATGTATTATCCTTATTCGGCAATGACGATTTGGCTTTTGTGGTGTCGGAAGAAATTACCAAGTTAAAACGATGAATCCGGAAACAAATGAGATGCCGCCCGCACGGAGACGGCCCATCATGATCTTGTCTTTTTCCAATCCCGGAAATGGAAAAATCACCCCTTGGATACCCAAGGGGTGATCATTATAAGGAATTGCGTATTGCCTTTTTAAATCCTTCCACAGAAAGCAGGGCAAATACCGAATAAAGCAATGTATATAGAACCATCACGATCAGCATCGGCGTCCACAGCGAGGATCCGAAAAAGAACCAACCGGATTTTACCGCAAAGTAGCTGTGCGAAAGGCCGAGCAAAAGCGGAATGCCGAAATTGTAAAGCTGCTTGATCCGGATGCCCTTTGTCAAATCCTGCGTTGTAAAGCCAAGCTTGCGCAAAATGGTGTAGGACGGCTTTTCTTCCTCGCTTTCTTCCATCTGCTTGAAATACAAAATGCAGCCGGACGTGACCAGAAATGTAAGCCCGAGAAATCCGACAATAAACATCGCAACGCCCATGTTTTCTTTTTGTGCTTTGAAGATTTCAGGGCTGGAATAGGCAAAGGAATCTGAAGGGAAGTGCAGACTTTGGAACAGTCGGTCTGCTTTGCCAAGATCTTCCTCCTTCTTCAGATTGATGCCGGTAAAGCGCTTTGAATCCAATTGAATTTTCGGGTCCGTATCCTTTTTTAAATCTTGGAAGAACGCATCATCCGTCACTAGAACGGGCATGCTGCCAGAGAAATAATTGGAAAGAATCTGGTCTTTGCGAAGCGCAACGATGCGGAGTCTGGCTGTTTTCCGCTTGCCTGTTAAGTCAATCATCCCTTCCGATTTCATCGGCATAAATTTTGCCAGGGCATCGGGATAGCCGGAAAAGACCGCCTGCCCGGGTTTTACATCAAATCTTTTCACTGCCGCATCGCTGACAACTGCGATCGGCACGGCGCCGGTATCAAACTTCAGATCTTTTGTTTTTTTATCGAACAGGCTGCTTAAATCAGCTGTAACCCGTACGACTGCAATTTCTTCTTTTTCATAGGCGATGCGGTTTTCATTTAAACGTTTTGTAAATTGTTTCGCCTCATTCGTTTTGATAAAAGAAAAGTCCGCAGCTGCTACATTATGGGCTGTATCTTCGGCAGAGTAAAAGGTAATGTAGCTTAATGATAATAAGCCGATCGCAAGTGCCGACACGGTTGTGATGATGGTCAGCAGCACTGCGTTCGAACGGATCCGAAACATGATGGCGGACAGGGACATGACATCCCGGATATTCAGATACCCGCCTTTCTTTTTCCGGATAAGGTAAAAGACAAAGCGGACAGAAGTCTTAAAAAATAGGTAGGTCCCGAGAATGACAAGGGCTAAAATGGTTCCCATTGCGGTAAACAAGGCACGCGCCGTCCGAAAGTCCCCATTGAATAATTTTGATGAAATATAGTATCCTGCCCCGATGCAGACAAATCCGGTTATCCCGAGCACCATCCCCGCTTTTGACATCCGTGCGGCCCGGTCTTCCGTGGATGAAACGGTGCGGAAGAGGGAAAGGATTGTTTGCCGTTTGATAAAGATGCTGTTGATGAGCAGGATCAGGACGAAAATGATGGAAAAAACAAGGATCGTCTGCTCGAAAGCCTGGATCGAAAAATAAAGAGAGACCTTTGTTTTAACCTGAATAATCCGAAGCAGCAGCATCATCAGCAGCCTGGATGCCGCAAACCCGAAAAAGATGCCGGCAAAGAGTGAGCCGTAGTAGAGCAAAAAATTCTCCGTGCCCAAAATCCGGAATACTTCTTTTTTCGTCATGCCGACGAGCTGGAAAAGCCCGATTTCCTTGCTCCGCCTTTTGATAAACAAATGGTTGGCATAAAAGAGAAAAACGGCCACAATGACGATCAGCAAAACCGACGCCACCTTCAGCGCGGCCAGCCCTTTTACGGAAGATTTTACTTCGTCGAGAGAAGGGGTGTATTGCAGTGTCACAAACGCAAAGTATAATGCAGCACTGAAGGCGAGCGCGAAAATATACAGTGCATAATGCGGAAGGTTCTTTTTAAAATTGCGGTAAATCAAACCGTTAATCGTCATGCTGCACACCTCCTAGCACAGCCTGTGTTTTCAGGATGGCCTGATAGAAATCCTGCCTTGATTCGGTGCCTTTATGCAGTTGGGAATAAATCTGCCCGTCTTTGATGAAAATGACCCTGCCCGAATAGCTGGCTGCGGCCGCATCATGGGTGACCATTAAGATGGTTGCTTTTCTTTTTTCGTTCAGGCGGCTTAATTTATTCAAAAGGTCGGATGCCGATTTTGAATCGAGCGCGCCTGTTGGTTCGTCGGCAAAAATAAGGCTCGGTTCATGGACAAACGCCCGCGCTGCTGATGTCCGCTGCTTCTGCCCGCCGGATATTTCATTCGGATACTTGTCCTGGATATCGGCGATCCCGAGTTCTTCCGCAACCGCAAGGAATTTTTCGTCCGCCTCCCGTTTTGAAACTTTTTTCACAGACAGCGGCAGCAATATATTTTCCTTCACCGTTAACGTATCGAGCAAATGGTATTCCTGGAAAATAAAGCCCAAATGCCTTTTCCGGAACTCCGCCAGCTGCTTGTCTTTCATTTTCGTCAACGCTTTGCCTTCGATTTCAATGGAACCGCGGCTGGGCCGGTCAATCGAGGAAAGGACATTTAACAATGTCGTTTTCCCTGATCCGGACGGGCCCATAATGCTCGTGAATTCTCCTTTTTCAACATTTAAATCAATCCCTTTTAAAACTTCTTGTTTGTTCCACTTGTTGCCGTACGTTTTATAAACATTTTTTGCTTCAAGGATCATGATTGGTTCCCCCTTTCTGATATGATTTCATTATAGAAAAGCCGGCATGCTTCTTCCTTCGTTTCGGCTAACAATACAGAAAAGCATATGACAGTTTTGTCACATGCCTGTAATTTGCTGCAAGCCATTTCTTTCCGGGAAGATGAGTGTAAAGGTGGAACCGGCGCCGGGAACTGACTGGACAGCAAGCACAATATTTAATTTTTCCGCCGCCCTTTTGGCAAGGTACAGGCCGAGGCCGGTTGCCCCCCTGTTTTGGCTGCGGTCAGAAGACGTAAAGCCCTTTTCAAAAATGCGCGGCAAATCTTTCGGGTCAATGCCGCATCCCCTGTCTGCCACCGATAAATGGAAGCGGCCGTCTGCCATTTTTCCGGAAATGGAGATGTCTGTCCCGCAACTATACTGGACTGCATTCACCAGCAGTTGCCGGAGGATAAACGACAGCCATTTTGCATCTGTCACAATTGCCGGAACCCCGGGCGAAATGTCAAAACCGATGCCTTTTTGGATGCACCATGGCTGAATCGCTTTGATTTCCTGGTAGATCAGGCGTTTAAGGTCAACATTTTCCATATAAACGTCATTTTCCATATTGCCGATCCGTTTTTCATGAAGCTGTTTGTCAAGCAGGTGGTGGATGCGCAGCCATTCATAATTGAGCGACACTTTTGCTTCTTCGTCTTGAAGCCGGTCAATGATAAGCTGCATGGCAGTCATCGGCGTTTTGACCTCATGTACCCATGCTGTTAATTCATCCTGTTCTTCCTGCACCGTGGACGCGTTCCGGTCGGTTTCTGCCCGCAAATGTTCCGCCTGCGCTTGTACGGCCTGATGCACGATCTGTTCAAAAGGGGTTCCGGGGCGGGCGATGTCGCGCGTATCAAGATCCCCGCCCCATTCTAAAAGGCTCTGATAAAATTTTGCTTCTTTCCGGGCGCGAAAGAAAAGAAAAAGAAGAAAAGCAATCGTTTCTAAAAAAACAATATAAAGAACAGATGAAAGCGCGATTTGCGGATCAAGCCATGCAATGAAAAGCAGCAACAGCTGGCAGGCGGCAAAAAAAATCACCCAGCTTTTACGTTCGGCAAGAAACATCCGGATCATAGGCCGGCATCCTTTTCAAGGGCCATATAGCCCTGGCCCACTTTTGTTTCAATGCAGTCGCCGAGCCCGATCGCGGAAAGCTTTTTCCGCAGGCGGTTGACGTTCACGGTCAATGTATTGTCGCTCACAAACCTTTCATCGTCCCATAAACATTCGATCAGATGCGTGCGGCTGACAATCCGGTTTTTCATGTCCACCAAAATTTTCAAAATAAACATTTCGTTTTTTGACAGTTCAATGCATCCATGTTCGTTTTCGACCGTGTTTTTCTGCAAATCGATTGTGGCCCCGCACCATGTTTTTAAAACTGCCTGCTCGCTTGTGTAGGCATATACCCGCCGCAAAATGGCCTGGATTTTGGCGATTAATACGTCGATATGAAAAGGCTTTTGCACATAATCGTCCGCACCGAGCTGCATCGCCATCACCATATCAGTCGGATGGTCGCGGGAAGAAAGGAAAAGGATCGGGACATGGGAGTGCGCGCGAATCTGCCGGCACCAGTGGAACCCGTCAAATTTCGGAAGCTGGATGTCAATGACCACCAGATCAGGCCGGAATTCCGCAAATTCCTCCATCACATGCCCGAAATCGCGGATCCCCGCAACTTCAAATGACCACTGCGAAAGCCTTTCTTTCACCTCACGAAACAGCGTCACATCGTCTTCAATGATTAGAATTTTTATCAACCGGACCACTCTTTCTATTTTTGCTACCATCCATTTTACAAGAAAAGGTGAAAGCAGGCTACATTAACCATCAACCAGAAAGCGCGGCATACTTCCTTTTGCTGCGCTTTTTCCTTATCACTTCTTTTGGAAAGCAAACCAATGCTCATTCAAATCACAGAAAAAGGAACGCAATGCCCGAAAGCGCTAAAATATATGAATGATAAGCCCAGATGCGTGCAATCAGAATGCTTATCGAGAACCCGAAAAGAATAAATTGGTACCTGTAGGAAGGACGTTTTTCGTTGGAGAAACGCGGGAGATGCGTCAATTGGCTGATGGACGCTATGCAGTACAGCTGTTAAAATCAAATCAAATGAAATTTTGAGGATTTACAAATATAAAAATTTTGGTTTATTTTCCAAGGAAGATGGGTAGATAATATTGCTTTTTAATAGGATGAAAGCAGAAGCAGGTAATATTTTTTCGCGGATTTATGTACTGTTTGCAGCGGGCTAAATGCCGGTATTGTTGAGGGGAGAACATGAAGTTTAAAAGAAGTGTAATCGAATGATGATGTAAGAGAAAAAAATAACCGGTAGCCAGACCGGATGCACGGTTTGAATTGGCGGAAAAAGACTGCTCCTCTTCATCAGGGGCGGTCTTTTTCTCAAACAAGAAAAAAGGAATATTTAAATTATTCTATTATAATAAAATATTTGTTCCTTGTATATAAACAATTGTATTTTAGGTAAAAACATATTACAATTAAAAAGTAATTTGTGACAATGCTATTTTTCTATTTTTTAAGCATGTTTGAAAAAAACAGCGGGAGTGAATGGCGTGGAAGGAAGAGAGTTAAACAGAGGGTTGCATGCGCGGCATATTCAAATGATCGCGATTGGCGGCACAATCGGTGTCGGGTTGTTTATGGGGTCTGCCAGAACCATTAAATGGACAGGTCCGTCCGTGTTGCTCGCGTATGCGATTGCCGGTATTTTTATCTTTTTTATTATGCGTGCAATGGGGGAAATGCTCTACGTTGAGCCAAGCACGGGTTCCTTTGCCACATTCGGCCATCAATACATCCATCCGCTCGCAGGTTTTCTCACAGCCTGGAGCAACTGGTTCCAGTGGGTGATTGTCGGCATGTCGGAAATCATTGCGGTTGGATCTTACATGCAATTTTGGTTTCCGCACCTGCCGGCATGGATTCCGGGGTTTGTAGCCATGGTGATACTCGGAACGGCTAACCTCATATCTGTAAAATCATTTGGGGAGTTTGAGTTCTGGTTTGCAATGATTAAAGTGGTGACGATTATTTTTATGATTATCGCCGGGCTTGCCATCATTTTATTCGGGATCGGCAACGGGGGGCATGCCGTCGGGTTTTCCAATCTGTGGGAGCATGGCGGTTTCTTTACCGGCGGGCTGAAAGGTTTCTTCTTTGCCTTATCTTTGGTAGTGGCAGCCTACCAGGGCGTTGAGCTGATCGGGATTACGGCGGGCGAAGCAAAAGACCCCCGCCATACATTGAAAAATGCGATCCAAAATATCATTTGGCGCATATTGATCTTCTATATTGGCGCCATTTTCGTCATTGTTACGCTTTATCCGTGGAATGAACTGGATTCCATCGGCAGCCCGTTTGTGGCGACTTTTGCAAAAATCGGCATTACGGCCGCAGCCGGCATCATCAATTTTGTTGTCGTCACCGCCGCCTTATCCGGCTGCAACAGCGGCATCTACAGCGCCGGCCGGATGCTGTATACACTCGGCGTAAACGGCCAGGCGCCGAAAATTTTCACGAAAGTGTCGGGCAACGGCGTCCCGCTTTTAGGTACAATCGGTGTGCTTGCCGGCCTCGTGATTGGTGTGGTGCTAAGCTATATCGCACCGAAAAATCTGTTCGTCTATGTATACAGCGCAAGCGTCCTGCCGGGGATGGTGCCGTGGTTTGTCATTTTAATCAGCCAGATCCAGTTCAGAAAGATGAAAAAGGCTGAAATGAAAAACCATCCGTTTAAAATGCCGTTTGCACCTGTTTCCAACTATGTAACCATTGCATTTTTAATCGCTGTCCTGATCGGCATGTGGTTTAATGATGAAACGAGGATGTCACTTGTTGCGGGTATTGTCTTTCTTGGTCTTGTTACGGTTTGCTATTTTGTTTTCGGCATTGGCCGTTCGGCGGAGCCTGCAGCATCCAAAGGGAAAAAGATACTGGATCACCCCCAATAATGGGCAAAAAAAATAGCGTGCGATTTGCGCACGCTATTTTTGTTCATTTACGATGTCCGTTATCCCGGCCCCGGCTTTCTTCTTCAACCGTCCAAGCACTTTCTCCAGTTCGTCCGGCTGCAGAAATTCAACGGGCGAAAACCCTTTTTCAAAGAGGATGGATTCAGACTCGACGATCGTGATATACCGGTCTCCGATTTTGGCAAGATGGACCGTTTCACCAAAATCAGAAAGGAGGGCATTCACCGAAATATGGTCCAGTTTCATCTGCAAATCGGCTTCCGGAGTGGTTTCGGCAATCTGGGCCGCGGCTTCGATGACCTGTTCCGCCGGCAACCGCTCCTGTAACGCCCGCTTGGGGCTTGCTTCCCAAATCTCAAGTTCTTTTTCCAATTGTTCGTATTCGATGCTGTCTTCATGCAGCACTTCCTGAAAATGTTCTTCCACCATCGTCTTCACTTGCGCTTTCATGATTTCCGGCATCGAGTCGCCGTATTCCACATACTTTAAGAATTCTTCGAAATAACGGGCGTGGGATGCCTGGTGAATTTTCAGCTCTGATTCTTCAATCATGCCTTCTTCCGGCATGTATGGATACTGGATGGATTTCATGCCTTTTGTGGTAATCGCCATTTCCACTTTTTTCAGCAAAGTGGATTCATCGGCAATCGCGGCGACTTTCGGTTCGAAATCGCATTTCAACAAAAAAACAAACGGCTCATCGAAGTATTTCCGCATCGTTGCATTTGCGATGAGAAACGCGCCGTCCCTGACAGCATTGGTGTCTAAATAAGCGGCGAGAAAGGCTTCGCTTGCTTTTTGAAAATCACCGATCGTGCGGGCCATGCGCGCACGGTTAAACAAATTGAAGTTCGGATTGGAGTCAAGGCCGTAGCCCGGTTCCACCATAAAGCGGCCGATTTTCGTCGGCACTTGTTCGGACTTCGGATGCTTGTCCACTTTCCTTTTTACAATTTTTTCAAGTTCGCCATCGAGAAAGTCTTTTACATTGCTAACCTCATAATCTTCGTGATCCAAAGTTTGAAAGTGCCTGAACTGCTTTCTTGTTTGTTCGCCCTCCCCGTCTGTCTGGATGACATAAAAGGAAAGGAAATTGATGTTAAAATCCAATCGTTTCACCCGGTTTCTCTTTTTTCACTGAGCACTATTTTACTTGAAAAAACGGTTTTCCACAATGTGCTTGCTGGACGCGGATGATTTGCGGGATTAAAATTTGGATGAGCATTGGTTTGCTCTCTGTTTTGGCAAAAAAGAGGCGGTAAGGAAAAAACGCGGCATGCTTCCTTTTGCCGCGCTTTTCCCGTTATACTGCCCGGGCACGCGCCGTTTTTAAGCTGAGCAGAAAGAAAAATGCGCTTACTGCAATCAAAACGGCTGACAGCACGAGGAAACGGGCTGGTGACATGCCGCTTGCGAACACAACGCCGAGTGTCACCGATGACAGGATGGAGCCTAAATACCGGCATGTTTGGAAAAGGCCGGAGCTTGTGCCGACCATGGTTTCGGGCGATTCGTTCAGCATCGCCGCCTGCAGCGCAACATTACCGATCCCGTAACCGATGCCCAGGATAAACAGAATCACACCCATCAGCCAGACCGGGGCATGGATAAAGAAAAATGCCATGAAAACGGCGCCGGCAATCATGGTTAAAGCACCGATACGGATCGGCCCGGCGGTTCCGGCATGGTCGATCCATTTGCCCGAAACGAGGGAAATGAGGATGCTTGCGCCGGACATAAAGAGCATCATGAACCCGCTCGTGTGCACGCTGAAATGGAGCCCGTCCTGGTAGAAGCTCGGCAGCCCGAAGAACAAACAGTAATTGAATAAATTCAGCACGATAAATTGCAAATACACAACAGAGAGGGACCGGTGTTTGTATAAAAAGCGGACATCGATAAACGGGCGGCCCGTTCTGGCTTCATAGATCACAAATAGGACAAGTAGCACAATGCCTGCTGCACCGGTCCAAATATGGACAGATGATTCCAGTTCCAGCAGAAAATACAAAAGCAGCACAAGCCCGGCAGCAAACAGGAAAATGCCGGTCCAGTCGAGCTCGTGCACAACATCTTTGAAAGAAGCATGCCTGTTCTCCGGATCTTTCGGGAAGATAAACCAGCCAAGCAGAAAACTAATCAAGATAAAAGGAAAGTTCACGAGAAAAATCGACGGCCAGCCGCCAATCCCGATTAAAATCCCGCCGGCAGTCGGCCCGAGCGCCGTCATGGCCGACGCAAAAATGGAAAGGACAGCAAGCGCCGAGGCCTGGTTTTCATGAATATGGGTACGAATCAGTGCGACACCGGACGGATAAATGGCACTGGAACCGATCGATTGGAAAAGCCGCATGAGAAGCAGCACGAAAAAGGCCGGTGCAAGCGGCGCGCCGATTGCCGAAACGGCAACAAGCAACAGCCCTGCAAGAAACATTTTTTTGCGCCCGATCATATCGCCGATTTTTCCGGTTACAGGCTGGGCAACCGCGCTTGCCAAATAAAAGGATGAAATGAGCCACGACACAGTTGAAAAACTCAAATGGAAATCTTTTTGGATGCTGTGAAGGGCGAGCGAGATCATCGATGAATTCAGCGGGTTCAGCATCGTACCGGAAGCGATGGCCGTTAAAAAAACCGTTCTTTTGGATAAAGCCATAACAATCCCCCTCGCTTCAGATGCAAGACTTCTTTCTACAGAATATCCTTTTCATTTTCTTTCATGCCCGTTCAAAAACAGAAGTATCATACAACAAATATTTCGAGTGTGCAAATATTATGCCAGTGAAGATCCGGTATCCCGGCCTGAATCTGGCCAGGCCCGGGAGTGCAGCTGAAACAAGCCATCATGGCAAGCCCTCTAAAGCCGTATAAATTCAGCCAATACTGCAGGAAAACACCGGCTGTTTGCTTGGTAAACTTAATTACAGAGCAGTTTGTCCTGTGAGTATATATTCGCCACATCACACGAAGCATTCCGGTTTGCGATTTCCGTTTTTTCTGTCATAATAAAGAAACAAAAACAAGAAGAATTGAGGTAGGAACATGAACGTTAAAATCAATCGGAATGCCGCAAAAATGTTAAAAAAAATATTGGATGAAGGAGATGCGGAAGGAAAAATGATCCGCGTCTTTGTGGCCCAGATGCACGGCGACCATGCCCATTACGATATTACGCTGGATACGCCGGGAGAACAGGATGAAATTGTCAAAACGGATAAGGGCATTGATATTTTGCTTGATTCGCGCGATCCGTATTTGGACGGCATCTGGATCCAGTATTTTTACGTGCCGCAGGAAGAATTCGTGATTACAAACCCGAGGATTGAACGCGAACACGGTCATCACCATCACCATTGATTTTTTTGAACTTTATGTTGAAGGGCTGTGCTTTTCCAGGCTATGGACATTTTGAAAAAGGGGATGAAGAGGATGAAGAATAATCCGGTTTTGCTATTGTCTTACGGATAGAAAAAAGGCGGTTAGAGAACAGAAATGACGGGAGGAGGACGACGGTTTGTTTAGTGTACTGGGGAAATTAGGCTGGTTTTTTAAAGCATATTGGAAAAGATATGCGATTGCAGTGCTTGCACTTTCGGTTGTCAACTTGCTGGAAGTGCTCCCGCCGATGATTCTCGGCGATTCCATTGATAAAATATTCACCGGGGAGATGACAGCGCACATTTTTTCCCTCTATATCGGCGTTATGCTGGCGATTGCAGCTGCCCTTTACGGCCTGACCTATATATGGCAGTATAACTTGTTCGGCGGGGCGTTTATCGTGGAAAAAATGCTGCGGTCCCGGTTAATGAACCATTTTTTAAAAATGGCGCCCCCTTTTTTTGAACGGAACCGTACGGGCGATCTTATGGCGCGGGCGACGAATGATTTGCGGGCAGTATCCCAGACAGCGGGTTTCGGGATTCTGACGCTTGTTGATTCAACAATGTATATGCTGACCATTATTCTGACCATGGCCGTGCTGATCTCATGGAAGTTAACGCTCGTTTCGATCTTGCCGCTTCCGTTTCTGGCAGCCGGCATTAAAGTGCTGGGAGAGAAAATCCATAAACGCTTTACAGTCGCCCAGGACGCCTTCGGGGATTTAAATAACCGGGTGCTGGAGTCGGTTGCCGGCGTCCGTGTCATCCGTGCTTATAACCAGGAAAAAGCGGACGTATCAAGATTCCGGGCGATGACGGAGGACGTTTATCAAAAAAACATTGCGGTCGAAAAAATTGACGCGCTTTTTAACCCGCTGACAAAGATCATTACCGGGATGAGTTACACGATCGGCCTTGCTTACGGCACTTATCTCGTTTTTCACCAGCAAATTACACTTGGAAATCTTGTTTCCTTTAATGTCTATTTGGGCATGCTGACATGGCCGATGTTTGCGATCGGGGAATTAATGAATGTCATGCAGCGCGGCAATGCTTCGCTGGATCGTGTAAATGAAACATTGCGGTATGCGGAAGATGTAAAAGACCCGGAAAACCCGAAAACGGTTGAACAGCCGGATATCATAGAATTTGCCGATTATACTTTCCACTATCCGAAGTCGCGGGAAGAGAACCTGAAGCATATTCATTTAAAGATCAAAAAAGGGGAGACGGTCGGAATCACCGGCAAAACCGGCAGCGGAAAAACAACGTTGATCAAACAGCTGTTGCGCGAATACCCGCTTGGAAGCGGCCGGCTGCTTGTGTCCGGCGTCCCGATTGAACAACTGAGCAAAGAAGAAGTGTTAGGCTGGATCGGGTATGTGCCGCAGGACCATGTGCTTTTCTCCAGAACGGTGAAAGAAAACATTCTGTTCGGTACCGATTCGGCTGGGGAAGCGGAACTGCAGAAAGCAATCCGGACCGCATCGCTTGAAAAAGATATTGAAATGCTCCCGGACGGCCTTGAAACGCTTGTCGGCGAAAAAGGGGTGGCTTTATCAGGCGGGCAGAAACAGCGGATCTCGATTGCACGGGCCGTCATAAAAGATCCGGAAATTCTGATCCTGGATGACGCGCTGTCCGCTGTCGATGCCAAGACCGAGGCGTCCATTATTGCGAACATCCGGAAAGAGCGGAAAAATAAAACGACCATCATCGCGACCCACCGGCTGTCGGCGATTGAACACGCCCAGTGGATTGTCGTCCTCGATAACGGCCTTATCACGGAGGAAGGGACGCACGAACAGCTGTTGAAAAACAAGGGCTGGTATTACGAACAGTACATGCGCCAACAGCTCAAGTCCCGTGAGGAGGTGGAAGCATAATGGCTGCAAAACGGCTTTTCCGCTATGCGATGAACTTTAAACGTTCCATTTTGATTGCGCTCGCGGCCCTTATGGTTGCCGTTGGGGCGGATGTGTTCAGCCCGATCGTGGCAAAAACGATGATTGACCGCCATATCACCGGCATTGAAAGCGTATGGGTGGAGACCCATGATGGCCGCCAGGCGGTTTCTTATCACGGCCGCCATTACAAACGGCTTGTTTATGCTTCCGCTGAGGAGAAAAAAGGGAAGAAGCGGACGATTGTCCAGGCAGGAAGAAACTTTTATTTCGTAAAAGGCCGTGTTGAAACCGGCGGGAAAAATACGTACCGGGACGGAAAACTATATATGACCTATAATGGCAAAACGGCTTCTTACCGGGCGGAAAAGATATCCTATGCGGGCGTGCTCCGCTTTTACAGCCCGGAAATCCCGTATATTTTGAAACTGTTAATCTTGTATTTCGGCCTTTATGTTGTGTCGGGATTCGGCCAGTTTACGCAATATTTTTATTTGCAAAAAGCTGCAAACCGGATTATCCAGAAAATGCGGAATGACCTTTTTATCCACTTGCAAAAATTGCCGATCCCATTTTTTGACAACCTGCCGGCCGGAAAGATTGTCTCGCGCATCACCAATGATACGGAAGCCATCCACGAATTGTATGTGGCTGTGCTGTCAAACTTTTTCAGCGGCCTGGTTTATATTGCCGGCATTTATATTGCAATGTTTTTGCTCGACTGGAAACTTGCGCTTGTCTGCCTGTTGTTAATGCCCATTTTATGGCTGTGGATGCGGGTATACCGGAAGTTTGCCCAGCAGTACAACCGGATGATCCGTTCGAAAGTGAGCGAAATGAATGCCATGATCAATGAGTCGATCCAGGGCATGCCGGTCATCCAGGCTTTCCGGCGCGAAAAGCAAACGAAGGAAACCTTTGAACAGCTGAATCGGACGCATTTTAAATACCAGAACAAAATGCTGGTGTTAAACGCCTTGTCGTCCCATAATTTAACCGGCATTTTAAAAAATCTCGTGCTTGTGGCGTTTCTCTGGTATTTCGGGCACAGCGCCCTTTCCGGTTTGTCAGCCGGGCTCTCCGTCGGCCTTTTGTATGCCTATGTGGACTATATTAACCGGCTGTTTAACCCGATCAGCAATATTGTCAACCAGTTCAGCAATCTTGAGCAGGCGCTTGTTGCCGGCGAACGTGTTTTCAGGCTGCTGGACGAAAAAGGCGAGGATGCGGAGGCGAAATCCGTACCGCGCTTTAAAGGGCATGTGGAGTTCCGGCACGTCTTTTTCGGCTACAAAGAAAACGAATATGTGCTGAAAGACATTGACTTTGAGGCAAAGCCGGGTGAAACGGTCGCGCTTGTCGGCCATACCGGATCCGGGAAAAGTTCCATTATGAATGTGCTGTTCCGTTTTTACGATTGTAATGAAGGAGAAATCCGGATTGACGGGACGGATATCCGGTCGCTTCCGCGGCAGGCCGTCCGTGAACATATGGCGATCGTGCTGCAGGACCCGTATTTGTTTACCGGCACGATTTATTCAAATGTCAGCCTCGGGGACCCGCGGATTACAAGAGAAAAAGCGGCTGCCGTGTTAAAAGCGGTCGGCGCCGATCAAGTGATCGGAAATCTGGAAGAAGGGCTCGATGAACCGGTCTTTGAAAAGGGGAGCACTTTATCGAGCGGGCAGCGCCAGCTCATCTCGTTTGCCCGCGCACTTGCTTTTGACCCGGCTATCTTAATTCTTGATGAGGCGACGTCCAATATTGATACGGAAACGGAATTGGCCATCCAGCATGCCATGGATGTCCTGAAAAAAGGAAGGACCACGTTTATCATTGCCCACCGGCTTTCCACCATCAAAAATGCCGACCAGATTTTGGTGCTGGACCGTGGCCGGATTGTGGAACGCGGAAGCCATGAAGCGTTAATGGAAAGAAAAGGGAAGTATTATCAAATGTACCAAATGCAGCATTCAGGCGGAACGGAAGCAGCCGGATAAATCCAGCAATGTGAAGCGGAGTCTGTACTATAACAAACGGGCAGGGAAATTCTCTGCCCGTTTTATTTTTTCTTTAATTGTTCCTGCGCCATCCGGACCAGTTCTTTCACCATGTTTCCGCCGATCGGCCCGCCGATTTTTCCGGCCTGTTCAGCCGTCAGTTTGCCGTTATAGCCTTTTTGAAGCGGAATGCCGCGTTCACTGGCCACCTCGTATTTGATATCGTCCGGGTGGTCCGTATCGGTACGATATCCTTCTTTGGCCATCACTTCGGTTTTGAACCGGTCAAGCGCGCTCCTTGATTCTGCGATAAGCGGTTTTCTTTTTCGTTTTGGCATGCGGATTCCCTCCCCTTATAGGATGCGGATGGCCAGCTGCCTTTATGCTCCGGGGAGAAAAAATGAAAAATGATTTTTTTTTGAAAAAATCATACAGGATATTTAAAATCTGTATGGAATATTTGTATAATAAGAACTGTAATAATACAGCAAATAAAAAGGGAGTATGCAACGTGAAAAAAGCAGTAATTGGTGCACTGCAGATCGGTTTGCTCTGGGTCATTTACGAAATCGGGCTGGAAGCAGTCAAAATCCTGCATTTGCCGGTACCAGGGAATGTATTTGGCATGCTGGTGCTGTTTCTTTTATTATTCACGGGCATTTTGAAGCTGCAGTGGATCGATACGGGCGCAACATGGATTTTAAAACATTTATCCTTCTTTTTTATTCCGATTTCCGTCGGGCTGATGTCGCTCGGTTCATTTTTCCTCCATAATGGCGTGGTGCTGACCGTAATACTGGCTGTCAGCGCGGTAGCCGGCATTGTAGGGACGGGGATGTCCGCCCAGCTTTTGGCAAGGGGGCGTGAGGCAAGCCATGAGCAGCAGTTACGCCGTGACACTTTATAGCATTTTCATCACCGTTTTCGTTTACCTGCTGTCGTTGCGGTTATCGAGAAGGTTTCCTTCCCCGTTCACAACGCCTGTATTTTTCAGTACGGTGGTATTGATCATGCTATTGACCGCAAGCCATATATCCTATAAAGCGTATCTTCCCGCAAAAGGGGTCATGACCTATTTTCTCGGCCCGGCCACCGTTGCGCTGGCTGTGCCGCTTTATAAAAACAGGGCGATTCTTGCGCGCTATTTTCTGCCGGTTGTCGGCGGCATTCTTTCAGGCAGCATGCTGACTGTCGGGACCGCCCTCGCCCTGGCCAAAATTTTCCAGCTGTCGCACAATATTTTTGCTTCCCTTGCCGTGAAATCCGTCACCGTGCCGGTTGCAAGCGAGGTGGCAAAAATCATCGGTGGCAATGAGGTGCTGGTCGCCGGGTTTGTCATGATTACCGGGATGATCGGCGCCATGTTCGGCCTGAAGCTCTTATCTTTGGCGCGCGTCCATGACCCGGTATCGCGAGGCCTTGCGCTCGGCACGATTTCCCATGGGATCGGAACGGGGGAAGCCGTAAAGGAAGGGGAGCTGCAGGGTGCCGTATCAGGTGTGGCGATGGGAATGGCCGCCATTTTAACTTCTTTTATCCTGCCATGGTTTTTCTAAACCGGGATAAACATATATTACAGATAAAGGGGTAGATACTGATGATGAAGACGCCACTTCTACTTTCTTCGATGATTGAGAGGGCTGAACGCTATTTTCCCGAGAAATATGTCATCTCGCGGACGCACACCGGGATTCAGCGGATTCCGTATCGTGAAATTGCAAAACGGACACGCCGTCTTGCAAGTGCGCTGGAAAAACTCGGCATGAAAAAAGGAGACCGGATCGGTACGTTTGCATGGAACCACCACCGCCATTTAGAGGCCTATTTTGCCGTGCCGTGCCGCGGGGCTGTCCTCCATATGGTTAACATCCGCCTGTCGGAAGACCATCTCGCCCACGTTATTAACCATGCGGAAGATAAAATTTTGCTTATCGATGAAGATCTCTTCCCGGTGATTGAAAAAATCCGGGGCCGCCTGAAAACGGTCGAGCATTTTATCATTATGAGCGACGAAAAAACGATTCCAGAAACAACCTTGTTTCCTGTCTCCAATTATGAAGCCATCCTGGAAGAAGGCGACGGGCGTTATCCGTTTTTACATGACCTTGATGAACATGCGCCAGCCGCGATGTGCTACACGTCGGCAACGACCGGCTATCCGAAAGGGGTTGTCTATTCCCACCGCGGCCTTTATTTGCACAGCATGGCACTCGGGCTTGCCGACCAGCTCAGTGTCCAGGAACGCGACGTCGCCATGACGGTCGTCCCGATGTTTCATGTCAATGCCTGGGGGCTTCCCTATGCAGCCACCTGGTTCGGGGCAACCCAGGTGCTGCCGGGGCCTTCTTTTACACCGGAAATTCTCGCACAACTCATTGAAAAAGAAAAAGTCACGATGACAGCAGGCGTCCCGACGATTTGGATCGGCATGCTGAAAGTGCTGCAGGAAAAGCCGTATGATATCAGCAGCCTCCGCCTGATCGTAAGCGGGGGTGCGGCATCGCCGAAAGGATTGATCCGTGCTTACGAGGAAACGTACAAAGTGCCGTTTATGACCGGCTACGGGATGACGGAAACGACCCCGATTGTTTCGCTGGCCACGTTAAAAAGCAGCATGGACCATTTTACCGTGGACGAAATTGTGGATGTGAGAGGAAAAACCGGGCTGCCTGTTCCCGGTGTTGAGGTAAAAGTCGTCAATGAGAACGGGGAAGTGCCATGGGACGGAAAAACAATGGGGGAACTGACCGTAAGAGGGCCGTGGATCGCGGATGAATATTACTGTGACGAGCGCACGCAGGAAGCATTTAGGGACGGCTGGCTGTATACTGGGGATATTGCGGTCGTGGACCAGGATGGGTACCTGAAGATTACCGACCGGACAAAAGATCTGATCAAAAGCGGCGGTGAATGGATTTCTTCTGTGGAAATTGAAAACGCTCTCATGTCGCATGAAGCGGTCTTTGAAGCAGCCGTCATTGCCGTCCCCCATCCGAAATGGCAGGAACGCCCGCTCGGCTGTGTGGTTTTAAAAAGCGGATATGAAAATAAAATCACGGCCGCGGAACTGAAAGATGATTTGAAAACACAATTTGCCTCATGGTGGGTCCCAGACGACATTTTGTTTATGAAAGAAATCCCGAAAACGTCCGTCGGCAAGTTTTTAAAACGGGCATTGCGCGAACAGCTTGAGGGCCATTATGCAGGCGTGCAGTAATGTATGCGGGAAAAAGCCGGAATCTTCCTATGGATTTCGGCTTTTACATTCGATAATATAAAGGGGAGAGGTTTTAACGGATTGATGAAAGGATTCAAGTGGAAATGCCCAAAACATGGAAGAAAAAGAAGCGGAACCGGGGTAAAGCGTGGATCATCCTGCTTATTCCGGCCATCGTGTTAAGCGCCTATTTTATTTTCGAAGAGAACATCCAGAAAAAAGCGAATCCCCAAATCCCTGAAAAATACTTGTCCATCTATCTGGAAGCGGAGAAAATATACGGGGTTCCCTGGTATGTGCTTGCTGCCCATCACCGGGTGGAAACCAGGTTTTCAACGATGAAGCCGATGGTCTCGCCGACCGGGGCCCAAGGCCCGATGCAATTTATGCCGTGCACATTTGTCGGCTGGAAGCACCCGTCATGCAGCGGCCTTGGAAAAGGAGACATCCCGGAAAGGGAAGAAACGGACCCAGCTGTCATAAAAAAATACGGAGGATACGGCGTCGATGCGGACGGGGACGGGAAAGCAGACCCGTTTAACGATAAAGACGCGATTTTCAGCGCGGCAAATTATTTGTCGAAAAACGGGGCAGCAAACGGGCAGATTCAAAAAGCGGTTTTTGCGTATAATCACAGCCGCAAATACGTGTCCGAAGTGATGTACTATGTACGCCTTTATCAAAAAGAAGGTTTAGAAAAAGCAAGCAAATAAAAAAGGGCGGTTCCGGCCGCCCTTTTTTACTGTTATGCTTTTCTTGCCATTCTTAAAATAAAGCTTAATACAAAGACGAGAATGATCGCCCCGATTAAAGCCGGTATGATCGCCATCCCTGCGATATGCGGCCCCCAGTTTCCGAAAATCGCGCCGCCAAGCCATGCACCGACAATCCCGGCAATAATGTTCCCGATGATACCGCCCGGGATGTCCCGTCCCATGATCAATCCTGCAAGCCATCCAATAATCCCGCCTACGATCAAATATAGAATAAACGACATTTTCACATTCCTCCTGTTAACTTAAGTTTCATATCTTGTTTTATCGAACTCGTTGTACTTATTGCCTTCTTTGTACCGGGCTAAACATGGGCAGTAATATTCTAAAACATCTAAAAAGACAAATATGCGGAACTTTTCAGGGGAAAGCCGGCAATCCTTTGGTTTAAAGTTTACATATCATGCCCGGGATTGTGCTTTTGTCTTGAATGGTTCCGGTTTTTAACCTTTTTTGAGCCGCTTAACGGTTCCGGCTGCCCGCTGTTGTTTGTTTTTGGCTGGTTTCTGCGGATATCATTTCCGTCGTTTTTATTCACCATTTTCATCCCTCCAACTATACAATTTGCTTTTTGCAAAGCGGTTATACAGCATATCATGAAAAAAATTGAACATACTATCTTTTGAAGGAGAGATGACAATGCCTTACCATAAAGACAAACAGCAGGCGTTTCAAGCGGCCGGGCAGCACATGGCCCTGACAGAAGACATCCTGCAGAACTTGGACATGGGAAGTGAAGACGCCGGGCACCAGCTCGCCCATTTGAAAGAAGAAATCAACGAAACATATCAGGAGATCGAAAATGCGCTCGAAGTAGCGAGCGAAACGCAACGGGTGCAATTGGAACAGTTCCGGCGCGATTTGGATAAAATCGTAAAACATACAGATTTGCATTAAAGCGGGGAGAATCCCTGCTTTTTTCATCTGCGCCAGGATCTGGTATAATATAGAATTGTATCAGGCCTGCGACAGGAAGGGTTTATACATAATGAAAAGCAATGAACAGGAGGGAATCGAAATGGCTTTGCCAAATTTTGAACAGAATTTACAAAAATATGCAAAATTGCTCGTGGCAAAGGGCATCAATGTGAAGCAGGGCGACTGGGTAAAAGTATATATTGCAGTCGACCAGGCAAAACTTGCGCGCCTTGTCGTAAAAGAAGCGTATGCACTGGGCGCGGAAAAAGTAATCGTCGAATGGTCGGATGATGAAATTACAAAGCAGCATTACCTGAACCAGCCGCAGGAAGTGCTGACGCATATTCCGGATTACAAAATTGCCGAGACGGAAGACCATGTGCTCAACCATAAAGTGAGCCGGCTGTCTATTCTTTCCAGCGACCCCGGCCTGCTCAATGAGGTCGATCCGCACAAAGTGGCCGCTTATCAAAATACAGCGGCGAAAGCTTTCAAAGCGCAGCGGGTTGCAACGCAAAATGACGATATCAAATGGACGGTTGCTGCAGCGGCGGGGGCCGGATGGGCAAAAGCAGTGTTTTCGGATTTAGAAACCGAAGAAGCACAGGTCGATGCGCTTTGGGACCAGATTTTTAAAACATGCCGTGTCTACGCGGACGACCCGGTTGCCGCCTGGGAACAACATAAACAGAAGTTAAATGAAAAAGCGGCGAAGCTAAACGGCATTCAATTCGATGCCCTTCATTATACGGCGCCGGGGACGGACCTTACACTCGGCCTTCCAAAAAACCATATTTGGGCCAGTGCGGGCAGCGTGAACCCGAAAGGCGAAGAATTCATTGCTAATATGCCGACAGAGGAAGTGTTTACTGCACCGGATACGCACAGGATGGAAGGCGTCGTGCGCAGCACAAAACCTTTAAGTTATGCAGGCACTTTAATCGAAGGCATTGTTGTCCATTTCAAAGACGGGAAAATTGTCGATATTTCTGCTGAAAAAGGCGAAGAAGCGATCAAAAAACTCGTATTTGAAAACGAAGGTGCAACAGGGCTCGGGGAAGTTGCGCTTGTACCGGATCCGTCGCCGATTTCCCAGTCCGGCATTACATTTTTCAATACATTGTTTGACGAGAATGCCTCAAACCACCTGGCCATTGGCGCAGCCTATCCGACAACGATCCAGGGCGGCACGAAAATGAGCGAAGAAGAACTGTTAAAACACGGCATGAACGTCTCCAATGTCCACGTTGACTTTATGATCGGCTCTGCTGATATGAATATTGACGGCATCAAACAGGATGGAACCGTTGTTCCGGTTTTCCGCAATGGGGACTGGGCCATCTAAAGAAAAACATCAGAAAAACATCAATATTATATTGATAAAGATTCTCAATGGACAAAACAAAGAAATCAGCTTGTCAAGCTGATTTCTTTGCCATGCTACTGGTTTTTCTTACGTTTTTTATTAAACTGCCTTTCTTTTTCCGTTAAAGGCTCGTTTGAAAATTCTTCATTGTATCCGGCGCCTTTCCCTTGCGCTTTTGCCGCATTCATGCCCGGCCGGATATGGTTTGCTTTCTGTCTTGTCACAAGGCTCACCTCCCTGGCTACAGTTTTAGTATGTTGAATAAAGGGAAAATCATACCTTACCGATAAATTTTTTGCAAACCAAATGGCAGGTGATATAATTAAAACTTATCACAGACAATAATATTATTGTTATTTACTTATGTCATTTATTGTAATATGATGAAGCTGTGAGGCGTTTTTTATACGAATCATTCTGTTAATCTTTTAAATGACGAAAATACGAATCTTGACAAAGGGGGAAAAGACATGTCCAATGATGTCTTTAAAGCGCGTACCGTTTTTGAAGTAAATGGGAAACGCTATCACTATTACCGCCTGACAGCGCTAGAGGACGCAGGAGTCGCCAATGTTGCGCGCCTGCCGTATTCGATTAAAGTGCTGCTTGAATCGGTGCTCCGCCAAATGGACGGCCGCGCGATTACGAAAGAACATGTTGAAGACTTGGCGAAATGGGGATCGGATGAAGTAAAGGACAAAGAAGTCCCGTTTAAACCGTCGCGCGTTATTTTGCAAGATTTTACCGGTGTCCCGGTTGTTGTTGATCTTGCTTCCCTCCGCAAAGCGATGGCTGATTTGGGCGGAAACGCGGATAAAATCAATCCGGAAGTGCCGGTTGACCTTGTGATCGACCACTCGGTTCAGGTTGACAAATACGGCGCGCCGGATGCCCTTCAGGTGAATATGGATTTTGAATTCAAACGCAATGCCGAACGCTATAAATTTTTAAACTGGGCACAAAAAGCGTTTGACAATTACCGTGCCGTTCCGCCTGCAACGGGGATTGTCCACCAGGTAAACCTTGAGTATCTGGCAAGTGTCGTCCATGAAAAAGAACTGGAAAACGGCGAATATGAAACGTATCCGGATACCCTCGTCGGGACCGACTCCCATACGACAATGGTCAACGGCCTCGGTGTGCTCGGATGGGGTGTCGGCGGCATTGAAGCGGAAGCCGGCATGCTCGGACAGCCTTCGTATTTCCCGATTCCGGAAGTCATCGGCGTAAAACTGACCGGATCGCTTCCGAACGGGGCAACCGCTACCGACCTTGCGTTAAAAGTCACCCAGCTTTTGCGCCAAAAAGGCGTGGTCGGCAAATTTGTCGAATTCTTTGGCCCGGGCGTCTCGACGCTGCCGCTTGCAGACCGTGCGACCATTGCAAATATGGCGCCTGAATACGGGGCAACTTGCGGTTTCTTCCCGGTTGATGATGAGTCGCTTGCCTATTTGCGCTTAACTGGCCGCAGCGAAGAACATGTAAAAGTTGTGGAAACTTACTTGAAAGAAAACGGCATGTTCTTTACGCCGGACAAAGAAGACCCGATTTATACGGATGTGCTTGAACTGAACCTTTCTGAAATTGAAGCCAACCTTTCCGGCCCGAAACGCCCGCAGGATTTGATTCCGTTATCGCAAATGCAGTCCGCTTTCCAAAAAGCGATTACGGCGCCTTCCGGCAACCAGGGTTTCGGACTGGATGAAAAAGAGCTCGATAAAGAGGCTGTTATCCATTTTAACAACGGCGAAACAGCCGTGATAAAAACCGGCGCAGTCGCCATTGCAGCGATTACAAGCTGCACAAACACTTCAAACCCTTACGTTATGCTCGGGGCCGGCCTGCTTGCGAAAAAAGCGGTTGAAAAAGGGCTGGAAGTGCCGAAATATGTGAAAACTTCGCTCGCGCCGGGATCAAAAGTCGTGACCGGCTACCTAAAAGACGCCGGTTTAATGCCGTACCTCGAACAGCTCGGCTTTAACCTGGTCGGTTACGGCTGCACGACCTGTATCGGTAACTCCGGCCCGTTGAAGGAAGAAATTGAAAAAACCATCATGGACAATGATCTGCTCGTAACGAGTGTCCTTTCCGGGAACCGGAATTTTGAAGGCCGGATCCATCCGCTTGTTAAAGCCAACTATCTGGCTTCGCCGCCGCTTGTGGTTGCTTATGCGCTCGCAGGAACGGTGAATATCGATTTAAACCATGACCCGATCGGCAAAGACAAAGATGGCCAAGACGTCTACCTGAAGGATATTTGGCCGTCAGCGGATGAAATCAAAGAAAATGTCCAAAAAGTCGTCACGCCGGAATTGTTCCGCAAACAATATGAAAACGTCTTTACC
This sequence comes from Heyndrickxia coagulans DSM 1 = ATCC 7050, assembly GCF_000290615.1. Classification (GTDB taxonomy): domain Bacteria; phylum Bacillota; class Bacilli; order Bacillales; family Bacillaceae_C; genus Weizmannia; species Weizmannia coagulans. The sequence goes on along the minus strand of NZ_ALAS01000206.1, from coordinate 22,499 downwards.
GACAATGAACGGTGGAATGCGATCGAAACGAGCGACGAACCGCTGTATACATGGGATGCGGAATCGACTTACATCCAAAATCCGCCGTTCTTTGAAAATCTCTCGCCTGAACCGGGCGAAGTACAGCCGCTTTCAGACATGCGCGTCATCGGCAAATTCGGCGATTCGGTGACAACCGACCATATTTCGCCTGCGGGTGCGATCGGCAAAGACACACCTGCCGGAAAATACTTGCTGTCAAAAGGAGTCGAACCGCGTGACTTTAACTCTTACGGTTCCCGCCGCGGCAACCATGAAGTCATGATGCGCGGAACATTTGCCAACATCCGCATCCGCAACCAGATTGCACCGGGTACGGAAGGCGGCTATACGACTTACTGGCCGACGAATGAAGTGACGTCGATTTATGATGCTGCCATGCGTTATAAAGAAAACGGCACCGGCCTTGTGGTTCTCGCCGGCAAAGATTACGGCATGGGCTCATCGCGCGACTGGGCGGCAAAAGGCACATACCTGCTCGGCATTAAAACCGTGATTGCGGAAAGCTTTGAACGGATCCACCGTTCCAACCTCGTTCTCATGGGCGTGCTGCCGCTGCAGTTCAAAAAAGGCGAAAATGCCGACACGCTCGGCTTAACCGGCAAAGAAACATTTGATGTCCATATTGACGAAAATGTTAAACCGCATGACTGGGTAAAGGTTACGGCAACTGACGAAAACGGGAAGAAAACGGAATTTGAAGCGCTTGTCCGGTTCGATTCCGACGTAGAAATTGACTATTACCGCCACGGCGGCATCTTGCAAATGGTGCTGCGCGAAAAACTGCAGCAGTCCAAAAATGAAGTGCAATCAAAATCATAATGTTTAAAAAAGCTGCGGCTTCTGCCGCAGCTTTTTTTTGAACCAAATTTATAATTTTTCCCATAATTGCCCATACTAAGTAAAAATACTTGTAAGGAGTGGGCAAATATGAGAAAAACCCATAAAAAGACCTTTTCGGATCTTGTTGCCGAAAATAAACAGGAACTGTTGCGCGACAGGGATGCGCTGATGCGGATAGAAGAACGGCTGGACCGGAAACACGAGATGAAATTAGCAGAATAAGCCACTGTTTGTGGATCATAATCCGCTTTCCTCCGGGGGAAAATGTATGAGGAGGGGGGAGATGTGATGAGCAATCCAAACAAGAAAAGCAAATATTTCGTTCCCGATCATCTTGGCACGCAGCCGCGCGGATTTTCCGGCAATAAGGGGAAGAAGATGCAGGACCGTTCGGGACAGCATGCACAGGTGATACAGACAAAAGGGGAGTAGCTTCAACAGCCGAAGGAGGAGAACACAATGGCGCATAACCGGCCGAAACCGGACGACCGCAGCGATAATGTGGAAAAACTGCAAAACATGATCCACAATACGATCGAAAACATGGAAAGTGCGGAAGAATCGCTTGCTGTTACAAGTGATGAAACGCAAATCCAACAAATAAAGGAAAAAAATGAGCGGCGCCGTGAAAGCCTCGAAGCGATGAGAACCGAGGTAAAAGACGAAGCCGCATACAAACAGCAGCAATAAACGAAAACGGCCTTTCGACGGAAAACAGCAGCGTTTCTTTGGAACCACGCCTTTTCCCTCTCGGAAAGGCCGTTTTTTTTCCCTTTTTGCTGCGGCCATGCGTGCATGCGAACCTTTTCCCGGCCCTGTATCAGGCATCCTTTTAGGAGGGGGAATTTTCTTTATGCTAAAATAAAGATGTTGAATGTACATATGAAAGAGGTGTCTGGGATGTTTGTATCAGAAGCAGAAATCAAAGTGCGATATGCGGAAACAGACCAAATGGGGGTTGTGTACCATGCTAATTATCTTGTCTGGATGGAAGTGGGGCGGACGAAATTAATCGAAGACCTTGGCTTCCGCTATGCAGATATGGAAAAAGACGGGATTTTGTCGCCGGTCATCGATATTCAAATTTCATACAAAAAACCGGCCCGTTACGGGGAAACGGTGACCGTGAAAACATGGGTCGATGCATATGACGGGCTGCGCGTAAAGTACGGCTATGAGGTTTACACAGAAACCGGCGACCTTGCCGTGGCCGCGAGTTCAACACATGTCTGCGTAAAAAAAGACAGTTTCCGCCCGGTTGCGTTCCGCCGCCTCTACCCAAAATGGCATGAAGCATATGAAAAAGCAAAAAAATCATAAAGCGGGGGATGAATTTTGGCTTTTGGCATACACCGCAACCAGGTCAAAGCGTGGAAAGCGGCGATTGACCGCGGGGAAATTGCGTTTTTAACGCATTTTTGGCTGGATGACCGTTTCCCCAGCGCAAAATCGGTCACAAAAGTCGGCTGTAAAGATCTTGAGAAACTCGCTGCATGGGGAGCGCGCTACCAGCTGAAAAAAGAATGGATTCATGTCCGCAAAGACGGTTACAGCCATTTCGACCTACTTGGCCAAAAACAGCGGGAAATTTTGCAAAAAGAAGGGCGCCTTGCGGAAGCAAAAAAATTTTTAAAATAAAAAACCGGCATCACTGGCAGCAAAAGAGCAGCTGCCGGATGATCCCGGTTTTAACCTTTTTTATATTCGTATACCGGTTCATCCCGTCCCGGGTCGTACCCGATATACAAATCATGGCCGTCAAAATACCATTCGTCCGTGCTTTCAATGAAAAAGGCATTGCCGTTCCGTTCAACGGCCGCCGCCGGATCGTCGGGAATGTCCTTTTGAACGCCAAGTGAAAATCCGTGCTGGATAGGCGTGGAACCGCCATATTTGGCAAAAAAGCGGACGGATTCACCGTCATCCAGTTCCAGTTCCCTTTTAAACCAGTTTACCGCCTCATCTGTAATGTGAATTTTCATGCCGCCACTTCCTTCCAACTGCGCCTTTTGCATTTTCATTATAGACCAAAGCACGCTTTTTCCCTAACCTTTTGCCTCTGGACTGGTTCCGTGTTTGCAGGAAATATCCGGTTTTAGAAAAAATGGCTGCCTTACATCCATTTGACTTTCGGCTCGGTCTTATTTTTAATCCGCTTAATATTGGCTTTATGGCGGTAAATAATGAAAGAGGCGAGCGCCAGAACGATGACAAACAGCGGCCAGTCATGCGTCACGATCATATAAATGAGCGTATACAGGATGCCAAAAAAAGCCGCCATGATGGAAGAAAGCGAAACATATTTGCTTATTTTTAAAGTAACCAAAAAGACGATAATCACCATAACAAACAAGGGCCATTGGTAGGCAAGGACAACGCCTGCAGAAGTGGCCACCGCTTTGCCGCCTTTAAATTTGGCAAATACCGGAAGCATATGGCCGATCACCGCAATCAGCCCGATTAAAAGCGGGTGAACCGTATGCTCCAGGCCAAAAAAGTGGGGCAATAAAGTGGCGACTGTCCCTTTCAGAATATCCACCACTGTTACGACACTGCCGGCTTTGAACCCGAGAACACGGAACGTATTGGTCGCGCCGAGATTCCCGCTGCCGTGCTCGCGGATGTCTATCCCGTAAAAAAGCTTACCAACGATCAGGCCTGTCGGGATTGAGCCGAGCAGGTAAGCCAAAAGGACCATCAGGGCAATAGTCATGTGCAAAACTCCTTGGAAAAAATCTATGCTTATTGTAGCATGTTCTTAAAGGAAAGAGGAATATTTTTTGTCGATTCCGTGCAGATTTTCGCGCCAGGCAGGAATTAGAAAAGATCAAGCGAATGTTTAAGATGGGACCGGACTGGCGAAAGTACAAGAAAGGAGAGGGGTTGATCAAATGGCAATAGAAAATCCGAGCAGGGAAGAAATCAGGGAAATTTTACAAAAAGCAAAACGGATTGCAGTGGTAGGATTGAGCAATAACCCGGAAAAAACATCTTATATGGTAGCCAAAGCCATGCAGGATGCCGGTTATGAGATTATTCCGGTCAATCCGAAAGCAACGGAAATTCTCGGGGAAAAGGCTGTTCCGTCTTTAAAAGATATCGAAGGCCATGTGGACATTGTCGATATTTTCAGGCGGCCCGAATATTTGCCGGAGCTGGCACGGGAGTTTGATGAAATCGATGCGGATGTTTTCTGGGCGCAACTTGGCATCGAAAACGAAGAAGCGTACCGGTTTTTAAAAGAAAAAGGCTATACGGTAGTGATGAACCGCTGCATTAAAGTGGAACATGCCCTGACAAAATAGGCTTTTTCATGCAGGCGCCAGCTTAAAGGGCGCTTGCTTTCTTTATATTTGCCCAATCAAGCGGCCGTTTGCCGGAGAAGTTCCATAACCGTTGCTTTGCCCCTGCGTTATTTCCGCATACCCTTTACAAATTCCGTTTTATCGATAAAATGAGTATGATAAAAACGGCAAATGATGTTATAATGAGAACGAATATTTGTTCCTATGAACGGCGGATGCACGTGCTTTGCAATTGAAAGGGGAATAGATGTGGCGAAGAAACAAAATATATTGGAATATAACGATGATGCGATCCAGGTGCTGGAAGGGCTGGAGGCAGTAAGGAAAAGACCGGGCATGTACATCGGGTCGACCGATGCGCGTGGTTTGCACCATCTTGTCTATGAAATCGTCGACAATGCGGTGGATGAGGCGCTGTCCGGGTACGGAAACCATATCATCGTCAACATTCACAAAGATAACAGCATCAGCGTCCAGGATTTTGGGCGTGGCATGCCGGTCGGGATGCACAAGCTCGGCAAACCGACAACGGAAGTGATCTTGACGATTTTGCACGCCGGCGGAAAGTTCGGGCAGGGCGGCTATAAAACGAGCGGCGGCCTGCACGGTGTAGGCGCGTCCGTCGTGAATGCCCTGTCGGAATGGCTGGTTGTTACGATACACCGCGACGGTTATGTGTATGAACAGCGTTTCCATGGCGGCGGCAAACCGGAAACAACGCTTGAGAAAACCGGGAAAACCAATAAGACCGGCACAACGATACACTTTAAACCCGACCCGTCCATTTTCAGCACCATCACTTTTAATTACGATACATTATGCGAACGGTTGCGCGAATCGGCCTTTCTTTTAAAAGGGTTAAAAATTGAAATCACCGATGAACGTTTCGGGCGGCATGATCTGTTCCACTACGAAAACGGCATTGAAGCCTTTGTCCAGTACTTGAACGAAGGAAAAGAAGTGCTCCATCCGGTTGTGTTTATCGAAGGGGAAACAAACGGAATCGAAGCGGAATTTGCCTTTCAGTTTAACGACGGCTTTTCGGAAAACATTTTATCCTTCGTGAACAACGTGCGCACGAAAGACGGCGGCACGCACGAGGCTGGGGCAAAAACGGCCTTGACGCGCGTCGTGAACGATTATGCAAGAAAAACCGGACTGTTAAAAGAAAAAGATAAAAACCTCGAAGGGACGGATATCCGCGAAGGGCTGTCCGCCATTATTTCCGTCCGCATTCCGGAAGAACTGCTCCAATTTGAAGGGCAGACGAAAGGAAAACTTGGCACAAGCGAAGCCCGCTCTGCAGTTGATACGATTGTTTCGGAGCACCTGTCTTATTTTCTTGAAGAAAATCCGGATACGAGCAATCTTTTGATCCGGAAAGCCATCAAGGCGTCGCAGGCAAGGGAAGCAGCGAGGAAAGCGCGGGAAGAAGCCAGAAGCGGCAAAAAACGGAAGAAATCGGAAACGACTTTATCCGGAAAGCTGACGCCGGCGCAAAGCCGCAATCCGCAGCGGAATGAATTGTATCTGGTTGAAGGGGATTCGGCGGGCGGTTCTGCGAAACAGGGGCGCGACCGGAAATTCCAGGCTGTTTTGCCGCTGCGCGGAAAAGTCATCAACACGGAAAAAGCAAAGCTTGCGGATATTTTTAAAAATGAAGAAATCAATACCATTATTTATACGATCGGTGCCGGTGTCGGCCCTGAATTCAATTTGGAAGACGTCAATTACGACAAAGTCATTATCATGACCGATGCCGACACGGACGGTGCCCACATCCAGGTGCTGCTTCTCACGTTCTTTTACCGCTATATGCGGCCTTTGATCGAAGCGGGAAAAGTTTACATCGCGCTGCCGCCGCTTTATAAAGTCAGCAAAGGCACCGGCAGGAAAGAAATCGTGGAATATGCGTGGACCGAAAAAGAATTGGATGAAACGATCAAAAAAGTCGGACGCGGCTATATCCTGCAGCGTTACAAAGGGCTCGGCGAAATGAATGCCGACCAGCTTTGGGAAACGACGATGAATCCGGAAACGCGGACTTTGATCCGTGTCCGCATTGATGATGCGGCCCGTGCCGAACGGCGGGTGACCACGCTCATGGGCGATAAGGTCGAACCGCGCCGGCAATGGATTGAAAATCATGTGGAATTCGGGCTTGAAGACGATACCAATATTTTAGACAATGAGAATTTGATGATTGAGGAAGGGGACATGAACGGATGAAGACGGCTGAACGTTTTCAAGATTTGCCTTTGGAAGAGGTGCTGGGCGACCGCTTCGGCCGGTACAGCAAATATATTATCCAGGATCGTGCCCTTCCGGATGCGCGGGACGGCCTGAAGCCGGTGCAGCGGCGGATTCTGTATGCGATGCATGTAGAGGGGAACACCGCTGACAAGCATTTCCGGAAATCGGCAAAAACGGTCGGCAACGTCATCGGCAACTACCATCCGCACGGGGATTCTTCCGTTTATGAAGCGATGGTGCGGATGAGCCAGGACTGGAAGCTGCGAAATGTGCTCATCGAGATGCACGGCAATAACGGGAGCATTGACGGCGACCCGGCCGCGGCCATGCGGTATACGGAAGCAAGGCTCGCCCCGATTGCATCCGAACTCCTTCATGATATTGATAAAGAAACGGTTAAATTTATCCCGAATTTCGATGATACCGCAAATGAGCCGGTTGTGCTGCCCGCCCGGTTTCCCAACCTGCTGGTGAACGGCTCGACCGGCATCTCGGCCGGATATGCAACCGAAATTCCGCCGCACCACCTCGGGGAGATCATTGACGGGGCCATCATGCGGATGGAAAACCCGGATTGCACGGTGGACGACCTGATGGCGGTCATAAAAGGCCCTGATTTTCCAACAGGCGGCATTGTCCAGGGAATTGACGGGATTAAAAAAGCATATGAAACTGGCAAAGGCAAAATGGTCGTAAGAGGCAGGACATCGATTGAAGAGATCCGCGGCGGGCGGAAGCAGATTGTCATCGCAGAGATTCCTTATGAAGTCAATAAAGCCAATCTTGTCAAAAAAATCGACGAGCTCCGGATTGACCGGAAAGTGGAAGGCATTTCCGAAGTCCGTGATGAAACTGACCGGACCGGGCTCCGGATTGTGATCGAACTGAAAAAAGATGCGGATGCAGACAGCGTCCTGAATTATTTATTTAAAAACACCGATCTCCAGGTTTCCTACAATTTCAATATGGTGGCCATCCATAACCGCCGCCCGCAGCTGATGGGACTCCGCGAATTGCTTGATGCTTATATTGAACACCAGAAAGAAGTGGTCACAAGAAGGACGGCATTCGATCTCAAAAAAGCACGTGACCGCAAGCATATTGTCGACGGCCTGATGAAGGCACTTTCCATTCTCGATAAAGTCATTGCGGCGATTCGGGCATCCAAAGATAAAAAAGATGCCAAAGCGAACTTAATCGCAAAGTTTGATTTTACCGAGCCCCAGGCTGAAGCGATCGTCACGCTGCAGCTCTACCGCCTGACCAATACGGATATTACGACGCTGCAGAATGAAGCGGAAGACCTTGAGAAAAAAATTGAGACCTATCTCGCGATTTTATCCAGCGAGAAAAAACTGTTCACGGTAATCAAAAAAGAACTGAGAGAAATCCGGAAAAAATACGCCGATAACAGAAGGACAACGATTGAAGCGGAAATACAGGAACTAAAAATCAATCTGGAAGCAATGATCCCGAATGAAGATGTGATGGTCACCATTACGAAAGATGGTTATATTAAACGGACAAGCATCCGTTCTTACACCGCTTCAAACGGCCGGGACCTTGCTATTAAAGACAGCGACCGCCTGCTCTTTAAACGGCAGCTCAATACCGTCCAGACGGTGCTGCTTTTCACAAATAAAGGGAGCTATATCTATTTGCCGGTCCATGAACTGCCGGATATCCGCTGGAAAGATCTCGGGCAGCATGTTTCCAATCTTGTGGCGCTTGAGCGCGATGAAAGCATCATCAAAGTGCTCCCGATTGAAGATTTCAACCAGCCGCAGTTTATTTTGTTTTTTACGAAAAACGGCATGGCGAAGAAAACGGAATTGCAGCAGTACCAGGCACAGCGCTATTCGAAAGCCCTTGTCGCAATAAACTTAAAGGGCGATGATGAAGTGGTCGATGTCCACCTGACAGACGGCTCGAAAGAAGTCTTCCTCGCTTCCCGCCTCGGTTACGGGCTCCGGTTTGATGAAGCGGAAATCAGCGTTGTCGGCCAGCGGGCAGCAGGGGTAAAAGGCATGAACCTGAAAGAAGGCGACCGGCTCGTTAGCGGGAAAATCATTGAAGATCCGGAAAAAGATAAAGTTTTCATTGCCACTCAAAGAGGCGCCGTCAAGAAGATGAAAGTGTCCGAATTTGACAAAACAAGCCGGGCCAAACGCGGCGTCCTCATGCTGCGCGAATTAAAAGCCCATCCGCACCGGATCGCCGGGGCCGTGATTGCAGGCAATGGGGAAACCGTCTCGGTCGTAACGGAAAAAGGGCATCAGGAAGACATTCCACTCCATGACTTGCGCGACCATGACCGTTATTCAAATGGCTCATTTGCCATTGATGAAGAAGAAAACGGGACAGTGGCAGAAGTATGGAAGCAGGAACCGGAAGAGGCTGCCGCGGAAGAAAACGATTGAAAAAAGTGTTTGCCGTTTTCGGCAAACACTTTTTTCATCTTCAGGCAAGTTTTACATAATTCTATTCTTGCGGCGTATCCTAAAGGAAAACGGATGCGGGGTGAGAAGATGAAAAAAGAATACATGCTTGCACTGCTCGCATTATGGTTTATGGCAGCCGGCACGGTTGTGATCGCGGACGCGGGCGGGAAGACGAAAGCCGGCAAAATGGTGATTCACCGGTATGAGGCGGATGTAACCGGGGACGGAAAAAAGGATGCGATTATACTGGAAGGCATCCCGTTTGCTGCTGGCAGCCCGTATATGAAAAAGATTTGGGCGCGGATTGCCGCGTCGGAAGGAAAGAAATATAAACTGCCGTATGAGCCCGGGTATGAACCGGAAATCCGGTTCAAAGACCTCAACCATGACGGTGTAAAGGACATGCTCGGATCAAGCAACAGCGGCGGAAGCGGGGGCATAAACCAGTACCGCCTCGATACGCTGAAAGGCGGCATTTTAAAATATTTGCCGATGCCGCCCGTGTTAAAGCTTAGCGGCAAATTTGAAAATGCCCTGTCGGCAAGGCTTAACATTGAAAATACGAACGAAACATTCCTGATTGATTTAAGAAAACGGAAAAAAGATTATATCCGGCTCGGCATTTATCAAAAGGATGGAATGCTCAATGAACCGTTTGAACTGATGATCGATCCGGTGGCGGTTTACAAACCGGTGAAAATAAAAGGCAAAAAAGGATGCGGGCTCGAAGGTTACCAGCAAATAAGCGGCGCCTATCATGCAGATAAACTGGGCGATGTCAAGGCAACATGGTATTTTGAAGACGGCAAATGGATCCTGGTCCGTGCCAAATGGCAGCCGGCAAATGCATAAAAAAACTCCCGCGCCGGGAGTTTTTTTATGCGGATTTGAAAATTGAAAATGTTTTTGCGCAAAAATAGATTATAATAGTAATAAATTACAAATAAAACAGGGGTAGAGCAGATTGGACAGACAAAAAAGCAAGTACAGATGGATTGTTTTTTTCGCGGTGCTGTTTTCCTATATGGTGATTGTCAGCCAGCGAACGGCACCGGGCTTGATTCCGGATAAACTGATGAGCGAGTTTCATTTGACAGCGTCCGTCATCGGTTTGTTGACAGGTGTGCAGTTTCTCGCTTATGCGGGGCTGCAAATTCCGATTGGGATGTTTTCCGACCGGTTCGGGCCGAATATTTTTCTGGTTACAGGCACTTTATTTAGCGGCATCGGCACGTTCTTATACAGCATCTCGCCGAATGAAGCGTGCCTGCTCATATCCCGGGTGCTCGCCGGCATGGGGGATGCGGCCATTTGGATTAATCTTGTCCTGATCTTAAGCCAGTGGTTTTATGCGAAAGAGTTTGTCGGGCTGATCGGTTATGCCGGCATGGCCGGAAGCGTGGGTTCTTTGCTCGCAACCGTTCCGCTGACAGCATGGATATCAGCTTCAGGATGGCGCCTGCCGTTTTTTGTAACCGGCATCCTGCTGCTTGCAAGTACTGTGATGCTGTATGCCGTGCTTATCCGGCTGCCGCAAAAACGGGAAGGGGGAGCACATGCGCATGCGAAAGTCCGCCATGAAAAAATGCTGTTGGTACTAAAACGCATCCTGAAAAGCAGGCAGGCGTGGGCTGCCTTTTTATGCCATTTCGGCCTTGTCGGCACATATGTTGGTTTTATCGGCACATGGGCAGTGCCGTACGGGATGCATATTTTCGGCATGGACCGCCCGGAAGCGAGCCAGCTGGTCATGACAGGATTAATCGGGGCCATTATCGGCGCGCCGGTTACCGGATGGATCGCAAGCAGGCTCGGTTCAAGGAAGAAGCCGTATTTGCTGATTCAAACCCTGATTTTTCTCGCATGGACGGTTTTCTTTTTATGCGGGGGCAAACCGCCGTTATTTGTCGCGGTGCTTTTAATGTTTGTCATCGGATATGGCAATGGTGCAAGCGCGCTGACGTTTGCGGTCGTCCGCCACTCCTTTGACGTGAGGGAAGTCGGATCGGTTTCCGGATTTGCCAATACCGGCGGCTTTTTAAGCGCGGTGCTTTTGCCGAGCTTGTTTGGGAAAGTGCTGGACCATTTCAATGCTGCTGATGCGGCCGGTTACCATTACGGCTTTTTAATCCCGGCGTTCTTTTCGCTTTTTGGCGTGCTCGGGACGGTGATGATCTGGGAAAAAACCCGCGCCGGGGAAAGCCAGGCAGCATAAAGATTTTTAAACGGCGCACAGCAGCTGCCCGTTTGAATGATAATAAAAATTTTTAAAAAAACCGGTAAAATGGTTCACGCATCCTTTTGAATGTGTTATACTAATGAACAACAAGTATAACACATTTGCCAAACAGTGCATATACTGGTGGCATACGGGAGGGGCAGTGAAAAGAAACCATATACATACGGAGCCATTTTCCGGTTCGAAAAGGATGGGAACGATACATGGAACAAAAAGAAATAGTGCATATCATCTCGGACTCGGTCGGAGAAACGGCTGAATTTGTTGTAAAAGCGGTTGCTGCGCAGTTTAACGGCGGCCACATTGAAATCAGGCGGCACCCGCATGTGGAAGAAACAGACGATATCGAACCGGTAATTGAGGCGGCAAAAAAACAAAATGTCATCATTGCTTACACGATTGTCGTTACCCCTTTGAAAGAATACATTGACCGCCGCGCCGGCGAAGAAGGGGTTATTGCGGTCGACCTGATGAATCCGTTGATGGAAGCTTTTATGAAAAAGTTTCACAAGGAGCCGTACCATCGCCCGAAATTAATGCGCAAGCTGGATCAGGAATACTTTAAAAAAATCGAAGCCATTGAATTTGCCGTGAAATATGATGACGGGCGCGATCCAACCGGGCTGAAAAAAGCGGACATTGTCCTGCTCGGCGTCTCCCGGACGTCGAAAACGCCGTTGTCCATGTATTTGGCGCACCACAGCTTTAAAGTGGCGAATGTCCCGATCGTGCCGGAAATCGCGCCGCCTGATGAATTGTTTTCCATCCCGCGGGAAAAGTGCATCGGGCTGATGATTTCGCCCGAGAAACTGAATGAAATCCGGAAAGAACGGATCAGGGCAATGGGTTTAAAATCGGACGCCAATTATGCGAGCTTTGAACGGATTTATGAAGAACTCGTTTACGCGGAGAACATCATGCGGAGACTCAGATGCCCGGTCATTGATGTTTCGAATAAAGCGGTGGAGGAAACAGCAAGCCTTATTATTGAAATGTTCAAAAACAGGGAGGAGCTGCTCAAATGACAAAATTTGTCTACTTGTTCAACGAAGGGAACAGCCATATGCGCGACCTGCTTGGCGGCAAAGGAGCCAATCTGGCGGAAATGACAAATATCGGCCTGCCGGTGCCGTTCGGCTTCACGATTACAACCGAGGCATGTAATGACTATTATGCAAACGGCAAAAAAATTTCGGGTGCAGTCGAAACGCAAATGGAAGAAGCGCTTTTGAAACTGGAAGAAAAAACCGGCAAAAAACTGGGTGGCAAGGAGAACCCGCTGCTCGTCTCCGTCCGCTCTGGCTCTGTGTTTTCGATGCCGGGGATGATGGATACGGTACTGAACCTTGGCATGAACGACGAGACCGTGGAAGCTGTTGCGGAACTGACCGGCAATCCGCGCTTTGCCTACGATTCGTACCGCCGGTTTATCCAAATGTTTTCTGACGTGGTGCTCGGCATTGATGTATACCATTTCGAACATTTGCTTGAACAAACCCGGGAACAAAAAGGGTATACAGCTGATCCGGAAATGACTGCGGAAGACTGGAAAGACATCATAGAAGGCTATAAAAAGATCGTTAAAAAACATACGAAACAGGATTTTCCGCAAGACCCGAAAACGCAACTGTACCTTGCCGTAAATGCCGTTTTCGATTCGTGGAATAACCAGCGTGCCATTGTATACCGCCGCCTGAATAAAATTCCGGACCATCTCGGGACCGCCGTCAATATCCAAAGCATGGTATTCGGAAATATGGGGGATGATTCCGGAACCGGCGTCGCTTTTACACGGAACCCGTCAACAGGCGAACGCGTGCTGTACGGCGAATATTTAATCAATGCCCAAGGCGAGGATGTCGTCGCCGGCATCCGCACTCCGCAGCCGATCCAGGTGCTGGCAAAAGACATGCCGGAAGTGTATCGCCAGTTTGTCAAAACAAGCAAATTATTGGAAGAACATTACAAAGATATGCAGGATATTGAATTTACGGTGGAACGCGGCAAACTGTACCTGCTGCAAACCCGGAACGGCAAACGGACGGCGCAGGCTGCAATCCGCATCGCCGTTGAAATGGTGAAGGAAGGCATTCTCGATAAAAAGACAGCGCTTTTAAGAGTCGATCCGGACCAGTTGAACCAGCTCTTACACCGCCGTATTGATGATTCCGCGGCAAAAAACCATCTTGCAAAAGGGCTGCCGGCATCCCCGGGAGCTGCTACCGGCGCCGTTGTGTTTGATGCTGATGAAGCGGAACGGCTCGGCAAGGAAGGGAAAAAAGTGATTTTAGTCCGCCCCGAAACGACACCGGATGATATTCACGGCATTATTGCATCCCAGGCGGTTGTGACAAGCCGCGGCGGGATGACGAGCCATGCGGCGGTTGTCGCGCGCGGGATGGGGAAAGCATGCATCTGCGGCTGCGAATCTTTGAAAATTGATTTGAAAGCGGAACAATTTACGGTCGGCGATACGGTTGTCCGTTACGGGGATGTCATCACGATCGACGGTTCGACAGGTGAAGTGATGCTCGGCGAAGTCCCGATGATCGACCCTGAGCTTTCCGGCGAATTCAAAACGCTGCTTGAATGGGCGGATGAGGTGCGCGATCTCGGCGTGCGCGCCAATGCCGACAACCCGGCGGACGCGAAAAAATCGCTCGAATTCGGTGCAGACGGCATCGGCCTTTGCCGGACGGAGCATATGTTTATGGACATTAAGCGCGTGCCGATCGTTCAGGAAATGATCCTCGCCGAGACTTTGGAAGAGCGCGAAAAAGCTTTGGATAAACTGCTTCCGATGCAGCAGGGCGATTTTGAAGGCATCTTTGAGGAAATGGCCGGCCATCCGGTGACGATCCGCCTGCTCGATCCGCCAATGCACGAATTTTTGCCGGATAAGGAAGAACTGCTAGTAGAAGTAACAAAACTGCAGCTTACGGCACCAGGCTCAAAAGAACTGGAAGAAAAAGAATACTTGCTGAAAAAAGTCCAGCATCTTGCTGAATTCAATCCGATGCTCGGCCACCGTGGCTGCCGGCTCGGCATGATTTTCCCTGAAATCTACGAAATGCAGGTCAAAGCAATTTTTTACGCTGCCGCTGCCGTCCTGCAAAAGGGAATAAAAGTCCAGCCGGAAATTATGATTCCGCTTGTCGGCCATGTGAATGAGCTGAAACGGATGCGCGCGCTCGTGACGGATATGGCGAATCAGGTCATGGAGGAAAAGGGCTTGAAATTCGATTATACAGTCGGCACGATGATCGAAATACCGCGCGCCGCCCTTACCGCAGACCAAATTGCAGAAGAAGCCGATTTCTTCTCGTTTGGTACGAATGACTTAACGCAAACGACATTCGGCTTCAGCCGCGACGATGCGGAAGGAAAATTTTTGCAGCAGTATATCGAGCAAAAAGTGCTGCCGGAAAATCCGTTTGCCGTCCTTGACCAGGAAGGCGTCGGCAAACTTGTCGAAACCGGCGTCAAACTCGGCCGCCAGACAAAACCGGGCTTGAAAACCGGCATTTGCGGCGAACACGGCGGTGAAAAAAGCTCGATCGAATTCTGCTACAAAACGGGCCTGAACTACGTCAGCTGCTCGCCTTACCGCGTACCGCTCGCAAGGCTCGCCGCTGCACAGGCCACCATCCGGAACAAAAAAGAAGACACCGGTAAAGTGACAGTCGCTGCAAAATAAATCATTTTTTACAAAGCGCACGGCGGGTTACCCCCCCGTGTGCTTTTTTTCTGGCAGGCTCATGAAAAAAGCATGCCGGGGCGTGCTAACTCATAAGTAAAACATATCAATTAAGATGAAAAGCCATTATTTAAATGATAAAAGAAGGAATGTAAGATTAAGGGGAGGAGGGATGAGGGTGGCATTTCATTTTATCGCAATTGACCATGTTCAGCTTGCTGCTCCACGTTGAACAGACAGCCAAAAAGTTTTACGCGGAAATCCTCGGATTTACGGAAGTTGAAAAACCGGCAGAATTGAAAAAACGCGGTGGCTGCTGGTTTCAAAACGGAAAAATACAAATCCATATCGGCATTGAAGAACCTTTTTTACCCGCCAAAAAAGCGCATCCTGCATTTGAAGTCGGAAATCTCGAAAGCTTGAAAGACAGGTTTGCCCGCTATCAAGTTAAGTGGGCAGAAGACGGCAAGCTCCCAGGAGCAGCGCGTATTTACGCAACTGATCCATTCGGAAACTGGCTCGAATTTTTAGAATGGAAGATCAAGTAAAAAAGTGCAAAATGGTGAAATGAGAAATTGGCAATATCACTGTAAAATTGCGCAATCATGAAAGCGAATTTCCCGTCTGGAAATCCAAAATGCGTGCATGCTTGCCCGGGTCTTGGTTAAAGTAACAAGGACGGAAGGAGGTATAAACATGGACAACACGAATGAATATGTGCAGAAGCTGAATGAACAGCAAAAGAAGCAGGAACAAAATAAAAAACGGCAGGGGAACGGAAGCCCGAGTGAAAAGCTGCCGACAAACCGGCACTAAAAAATGGCGTGTGGAATACACGCCATTTTTCAAAAGAACGGGACAGCCACGCTCCAAAAAACGGGAACTAGTTTACATAATAATATTATAAAAAACTAAATATTTCTTTACCGCTGAGATGCCTGTTTACCCGGAAAAATGGAAAAGGCAGCCAATCAGATGGCTGACTGGTTGCCCATGTTTTCTTCCGTTTTCATGCTTTGCGCAATTTGTTGTGCATGGCGCTTTGCTTCTTTAACGGACTTTCCTTTTACCGTAATCAATCGTCCGTCAATAATGAAGTTGAAAATTCTGTTTCTCATATGTTATCACCTCTTCTTTGTTTACCCATTGTTCTTTTTTAAAACATATGCTTCGTTCGGAAAGTTTGTTAGAAGTTGAAGACGCAGTTAGTAGTAAAAATATTGCAGCGGGCAGTTTCATGTTATCCGTCGTGCGCAGGAATTTTTTGCGGGACTCGGGCTTTACACTTATAGAATTATAACAGAAAAACAACACAAATACAACATATTGATATAGAAAGGTTTTTTCTGCCCATATTTTGAAAAGCTCTGCTTTAAAACTAATAAAAATCACATCATTCATTTGGACAGGCAACAGAATGGCAAAATTTCGTTCGCTTTATGTAGCATAGTAAACAAATCTTAAAGAAGACAGGATGCAAAATCTTGTCACTTAAAGAACATATCCTCCAATTGGAAAAATCGCTGCTTGAACCTTCGACACGCTCGGATCCGGCAAAATTGGGCGCATTGCTGGCGGAATCTTTTTTGAATTCGGCTCATCGGGAAACATCTGGCATAAACGGAAATATACCGGACCGGGCGGCATTGGGGTGAGGGAGATGGCGCTTACAGATTTTGAAATGCATCCATTGGCTGATGGCGTGGTCCTTGCAACCTAAAGGGTGGACGACCGAACAAGAAAGCAGCAAACCTTGCGCAGTTCCGTTTGGAAATATACGGACAGGAGCTGGAAAATGGTTTTTCACCAAGGAACGGTTGCCTCCTCCAAATAATGTTTTCATTATTTTGAAAACGTTTAAAACAATATGGAAACCTGTTACAATGGGGGAAAGGCAAAGGGGAGGAATTTGGATGTTGAAAAACGATTTGGCCAAACGGCTGAAAACACGGTACCCGATGATTCAGGCTCCGATGGCAGGGGGCATCACAACACCAGAGTTGGTGGCTGCGGTGTCAAACGCCGGCGGGCTGGGCATGATCGGGGCGGGGTACTTGACCGCTGCCCAAACAAAAGAACAAATCCGGGAAATCAAACAGTTAACCGGAAACCTTTTTGGCATCAATTTTTTTGTTCCCGGCGGGTTTGAAGCGGCAAATGAAAAAATAACAGCCGCAAATGACATTTTAAATCGGATCCGCAAACAGTTAAAGGTGGAGGCAAAAGCAGAAATAGAAGTTCCTGATCTTCATCGCGTGCAAAATCAATTTTTGGCACAGGTGCAAGTGGCTGTCGAAGAGAAAGTGCCTGTTTGTTCATTTACTTTTGGAATACCTTCCGGGGAAGTGATCGAAAGGCTGAAACAAAACGGGATCCTCCTAATTGGAACGGCAACAACCGTCGATGAAGCGGTTGAAGCGGAGCAGGCCGGGATGGATATGGTGGTTGCGCAAGGCAGTGAAGCGGGGGGCCACCGGGGAAACTTTTTGAAAGACCATGAGGAAAGCATGATTGGCCTGATGTCACTGGTTCCCCAGGTTGCCGACAATGTCCGGATTCCCGTCATTGCGGCAGGCGGCATAATGGATGGCAGGGGGCTTGCAGCAGCGCTTTGCTTGGGGGCAAAAGGCGTGCAAATGGGAACCGCCTTCCTGGCCTGTAAGGAAAGCGGCGCACATCAGGCCCATAAGGAAGCCGTTCTCCATGCGAAAGAAGATGAGCTTGTCCTCACCCGGTCATTTTCCGGAAAATGGGCAAGAGGCGTAAAAAATGCGTTTATCTCGGAAATGAAGCCGCATGAAGCGCTTTTTCCGGATTATCCCGTGCAAAATGCGCTCACACAGGATATCAGAAAGGCTGCCGGAAAGCAGAACAACCGTGAGTTTATGTCACTTTGGTCCGGCCAAAGTCCGCGGCTCGCAAAACATCAAACGGCAAAAGCATTGATTGACCATGTCATAAAAGAAGCTGAAGAAACCATGGGCAAAATGTCTCAATCCCTATAGATTTTTACCGGCAATGAAACAAGGTATCAAGGCACCGGCACCGGCACCGGCACCACCTGTAACGTTAAGTCCTGTCATTGCCTGGACTGTAGCAGAAACCATATTAGGAGCCATATTTGCTCCTCTGAGTGCAAATATAAAGAGTGGCAAACTATTTGGATTTAGACACCCATGCCGCAGTGAACGCGGCACCAGAGGAAGAATGAAAATCAGCCGGTGCAATTTTTCAGGATAGAAAAAACGGAAATTAATGGGCACGATAATCTTATGAAGAGGTGATGAAAACGATGGACAGTATTACAGCTATCTTTATTGTGGTATCAGTGATTATCTTGATTTCGTATTATATCCCCAGATTATCGTTTAATACAAAGTAGGATGGATTTAAGTTATATCTAAATAGAGGCTTAATAGGTGTTCCTTCAGCTTTCTTATTAGCAAGCATTATTTTCTTGTTGATTGGAGCAATATTTTAAAAGCATTAGGGGAAGAAATTTGAAATTCATTGATGTAAAGCGGAAAGCATGCCGGTTCTGCCTGCCACTAAAGCGTGTTTCAAGGAAATTCCCCTCTGCTTTTTATTAATAGATACCGGCTCTGCCCGCAAGAATAGTTAACGGACTTCCCGGATTTGCGAGAGCGGGTAAAATACCGCTTCGGTTTTTCCCACGAGTTCTTTCTTCGGAATAAGGCCGAGCCCGTTTCTACTGTCTTCGCTGTACAACCGGTTATCGCCCATTACGAAATATTTATTTTTTGGCACGGTGAGAGGCCCAAAATTATTCGTCAGCTTGCTGCCTTTTTTACGTGCTGCTTTCAGGTTTTTTGCAAGGTAAGGCTCTTTGTGCAACTTCCCATTAATGTAGAGATGGTCATTTTTGACTAGAATGGTATCTCCGGGAAGGCCGATAATCCGCTTTACATAGTTTTCCGTTTCTCCCTTGATGATGATGATATCGCCTCTTTGGTAATCGGCAGCAGAATGGACTTTATAAACGAGAATTTTATCGTGGTTATGAAGTGTCGGCTCCATTGATTCCCCTTCAACCATATAAGGGGCAATGAAAAATCCCCTGATGACCGCAACAAGCAGAATGGCAAATATGAATGATTTTAACAAGCTTTTTATTCCTTTGCTCATTTGACCAGCTCCCATAACATATCTTCATCGTAATCTATTCTTCCAGAAAGGCAGGAAATCCTTTATATTATTTAATAATATGCAACATTCCAATGTTATAAACATAAGAAATGGGAACGCGGGAGCGATTTGTGCAAAATAATTTAGGCTATTTGGGTAGGAAAAGGAAGATCAATTTGCAAAAATATGATTATCAATGCCCGGCTTTCTGTTTTGCCAAGTGGGGCTCGGGAGAATAATGTTACTGCAGATGATTTCACAATATTCAATGCACAAGAAGTGTGCCCGCAATATTCAGTATAGGAAGTAACGCTTGCAGACAGGGGATGATTTTTTGAAACTGGCTGGGGTGATTCTTCTTCCGTTTGGCATTTTGTAGTTCAGAAAAGAATGGAAAGCCTACCGGGAATTTTCCCCGAAAACCCAAAAGGTATTTGTGCTGATTGAAATATTCGATGTATTATCGGGTTTCCCTATACTGCCAACCTGGTGGATGTACCTTTCAGCATTCTGTATTGTGATGGGTGCCATCCTGATCAAAACGCATTAAGCATGCTGAAAAACGCGACAGCAGATAGCGTCCTGCTGTTGTTTTGGGCGGGATGGGAAGTTGTTATAGCCGAGTTTTCATAAAAAAGTGCTGAGCTGAGGGGGCTGCTGGATGTTAAAAAAAGCTTATGGGGCTGACTGTATTTTTACTGGCTGCGGATGTTTCATGTTGCCCGCTTATTTTTCAGCTTATCCATAAAGCTGAGGAGTTCCGCTGTCTGTTTTTTTCTGTTTTTTTCCATTGGGGAAGCGGAAGGGGGCGGAGAGTAAACGCTTGTTTCTTTATGGAACTTTTTCCCATGATCACCTCAGCTGATTATCTGCAATAGTGTATGCAAAGCTGCGAAAAAATATGAAGGGCAATAACCGGTTTGTTATTGCCCTGAAGATTTTTTGCCGTACTTTTTCAGGATCTGTTCGTTTTCTTTCATGATTTTTAAAGTCGTCGGGCTTGTGCCAACCGAAGGAACACGGACTCTTGATTTTCTTCTGAAAGTTCTCCGGATATTTCCGGTTTCATTTCTCTGTGCCAGGAGCGCGCTGTTTTTTTTCATTTTTGTCACCGCCTTGTTTTTCAATCCATGTCGTCCGACGGAGCCGCAAAATCATAAACATGGGCCATGATGACAAACAGGATACAATCCATTTCTGTAATGGCTCTGGAACCGGGTATTTTTAATAGATACAATGCATCATGAAACAGATAAATCGGATGGAGCGCATAGTTTTCATCAATATGATACACCGTCTCCAGCCTGTCCAATTTCGCGCGGGCGGAACCGGGATTTGCGAAACTATACAATGCCTGATCTTTTTCTGGCGGGGTGGTAAACGGCAAAATGTTAACGCTCATATCCGCTTTTTCCGCATAAGATGCCAGCACTTCTTTTAAACCTAACAGATATCCTTCTTTACTACCATAATACCCTACGATGCCCTCATCATTCAAGATGTCGAGCATATTTTTAGCCATTAACAGATTGTCCTGGATCAGAGACTCATTTGCAGAAACGGTTTTCGTAAATCTTTCCAATTCATATTTTCCGGTTTTGCGGAAATACATATTTAAAAAAATAAAACCGTCGATTGCTGCAAAAATAAGCGCGGTGATGGCATAGTTTTTAAAATTCATGAAAATGCTCGCCGGATGGATCGTCCAGTAAACCAGCGCACCGAATAAATAAACCAAATACCAGATTTTCCGGATCAGAAAAACTTTTGCATCCATCTTTTTTTCATTTTTTCCATACAGGTAAGTATAGATCACGAGACCGGCAAAACAAAGCCAAACAAAAGTTTTAAAAAACAGCGTTTCTAAATCTCCGCCTCCCTATATTCCCGAAAAGTACTGTCTGCCATTATTTTATCATAAAAAGGAGAACTTTCGTTTGCATCCCTGCATAAAAGGCAGAATTGATGAAATGTTCCTAGGATGATAGACTGATAAAGAAAGATATGTTAGAATTTAACAAAATATGGATGGGGAGCTGGCAGTTTTGGAAGCAAAAAATGCGTTAAACATCCGGCGGCTGGGCGGCAAGGAAACACTTCCGATGGATTTACTGCTCCTTGCCGACCCGTCACGCGAAATGGTGATGGCTTATGCCAACCGCGGAGAATGCTATGTGGCGGAAATTGAAGAAAAGGTGATCGGCGTTTACATCCTGCTACCGGCGAGGCCGGGAATCGTGGAATTGGCGAATGTGGCGGTTGCAAAAAAACATCAAGGGAAAGGTTTTGGAAAACGGCTTGTGCTGGATGCCATCCGGAGGGCAGGAAAAAGAGGATTTAAAACGATCGAAGTAGGCACCGGCAATTCCAGCATCAGCCAGCTGGCCTTGTATCAAAAATGCGGTTTCCGGATCTCCGGGGTGGACAGAGGCTTTTTCGTCAGGCATTATGCTGAAACGATATATGAAAACGGGATTCGCTGCCGGGATATGGTACGGTTATCCCTCGATTTGGTAGAAACGACATGCAAGGGGTAATGGAATTGGAACTGGTCTTTTACCATAATGATTTCAAGCAGCAATTGGACAACTATACAATAACGGATGATCAGCTCCGTTTCACCGGCCATCCGGATGAAGCCATTGCCCTTGCAAAAGATGATCCGGAACGGCACCCTGTTGTTGCAATCCGGCATGGCAGGATCACAAACTTTTTTGTGCTCCATGAAAAAATGGCGCCAGGCCATATACAAATCATCCGCATGCCATATTGCTGCGGACGTTTTCAACCGATTTCCACCAGCAGGGAAAAAAATACGCCAGGCAATGTTTAAAACAGCTGCCCCATTTTGTCCGTACCCATTTTCTGGAAATAGAGCAGATGGTTCTTGGGGTGAATACGGAAAATGTTGCTGCCCAAAATTTGTACAGACAAGCCGGGTTTGTGGATGAAGGGGGCAGGATGTTTGGAAAAAAAGGCGAATTGATTATTATGCATTACCATTTAGGCAAAGAAGGGGATATACAGATGGAAATAAAAGAACTTGCAAACCGGGAAGAGTGGAAAGCAGCGTTTCCGGTGATGAAACAGCTGCGTAAACATTTGGACGAAGAACACTATCTCCAGCTGGTGGAAGAGGCGGCAGAAAAATCGGATTACAAGATGGCCGCAGTAATAGATGACGGAAACATTGTGGCGGTAACCGGCTATATGCCGATGATTACCTTGTACAACGGGCGGTTTATTTGGGTATGCGACCTGGTGACGGATGAAGCGCACAGATCAAAAGGGTACGGCGCCAGGCTTTTGGCGCATGTGGAAAAACAGGCCGGCGAAAACGGATACGGCATTGTATCCCTGTCATCCGGCCTGCAGAGAAAAGACGCACACCGGTTTTATGAAGAAAAAATGGATTATGATAAAGTCAGTTATGTTTTTTTAAAAAGACAGCTCTGAGGAGTAAAAATTTTTCGTGATAATTTAACTATTCCCCCCCAAAAATGCGGCTAAATATGTAATAATTTAAATAATTAGAG